>JAYVOC010000228.1:0-15300 GCA_043758125.1 Bacteroidota bacterium
TTTTATGCTTTACCACAGTCGCCACAAACATTTAAACAGCTGCTCATGGTGGCAGGATTTGATCGCTATTATCAGATTGTAAAATGCTTTCGTGATGAAGATCTTCGTGCCGATCGTCAACCAGAATTTACACAAATAGACTGTGAAATGAGTTTTGTGGATCAAGAGGATATCTTGCAAACTTTTGAAGGCATGGTACGTCATCTTTTCAAATCTGTAAAAGGCATTGAAATTCCTGAATTACCTCGTATGACTTACGCCGATGCCATGAAAAATTATGGTTGCGATAAGCCTGATATTCGTTTCGGAATGAAGTTTATCGAGATGACCGATCTGGTGAAAGATAAAGGCTTTAAAGTTTTTGATGATGCCGATATCGTTATCGGAATTAATGCAGAAGGATGTTCGGAATATACCCGCAAACAGCTTGATGATCTTACAGAATTTGTAAAGAAACCACAGATTGGTGCCAATGGATTGATCTACCTGAAATGCAATTTAGATGGTACGTTAAAGTCGAGCGTTGATAAATTTTATAGTGCGGAAGAACTCCAAAAATGGGCGAATTTATTTGGCGCTAAAGAAGGAGATTTACTACTTTTATTAGCTGGTGATACTCACAAAACACGTAACGCAATGAATGAGCTCCGCTTGGAAATGGGTTCTCGTTTAGGCTTGCGTGATAAAAATAAATTTCAATGTTTATGGGTGGTAGATTTCCCATTACTTGAATATGGCTTAGAGGCAAATAGATGGTTTGCAATGCATCATCCCTTTACATCACCATTGCTCGAAGACTTACATCTTCTTGAAAAAAATCCTGGTGAAATACGCGCTAATGCCTACGATATGGTGATTAATGGTGTTGAAGTTGGTGGTGGATCGATTCGAATTCATAATAAGCAATTACAGCAGCAAATGTTTGGCATACTTGGCTTTACTCCCGAAGAAGCACAATATCAATTCGGATTTTTGCTCAATGCATTTGAATATGGTGCTCCTCCACATGGCGGAATTGCTTTTGGATTAGATCGTCTTTGTTCGCTTTTTGGTGGTTCTGATAGCATCCGTGATTTCATTGCTTTCCCTAAAAATAATAGCGGTCGTGATGTAATGATTGATGCCCCTTCTCTCATTCATGCAGAGCAATTGAAAGAATTAGGAATTGATTTGAAATCCCAGCAATAATTATATTTAAAAAATGATTTTAACTGAAAATACAATTAACGCTTTTAGAATTAAAGATTAGTTATCTTCAAATTGCCAAATTTTCAAATTGTTTATTTATTTACTTTGCGAAATATGTATGATTATTTTCAGGGAAATATAGCAAGTTTAAGTCCGACACAGGTTACTATTGATTGTCAAGGAGTGGGTTATCATTTACAGATTTCACTCTATACTTTTGCAGCCATCAAGGAGAAAAAGCAGGTTCGCCTCTACGCACATTTAGCGGTTCGTGAAGATGCACATCTATTATTTGGCTTTGTTGATGAGGATGAACGCTTTATGTTTAGAGAATTGTTAAATGTTTCTGGCGTTGGAGCAACCACTGCCCGAATAATTTTATCATCTTTAAATCCGACAGAAGTAAGAAATGTAATTGCCGTAGCAGACATCGCAACACTCCAACGAGTAAAAGGAATAGGAGCTAAAACTGCACAAAGAATTGTGGTAGATCTTCAAGATCGTATGAAAAAAGGAGCAACAGCACCAATCACATTAGCTGCTGGAATACACAATACAGCACGTGAAGAAGCGTTAAGTGCACTACTAACTTTAGGATTTGCAAGAGCTAATGCTGATAAAGCCGTTCAACAAGCTTTAAAGAACTCTAATCCTGATTCCAACGTAGAAGACCTATTGAAAGTAGCACTCTCTTACTTGTAATCAGGAAAATAAAAGAATAATCATTACCTCGAAAGGACGCTTCTAATCTAGCCTCCCTTTGATGGTTTTGTCTTATTTTTATCCCCTTATATAATTTCAAACCGAACCATAACCCTTTGAAACATTTCCGATCATATACCCTTCTTGCCTTAGGTATATTCTCGCTTATCACTATGGTGTGGGCGTCCGGACCAGGTCCTGTTCCTACTTCTGATTTGTCTTTTCGTCCTTACGAATCCGATGGTGATACTAGCAAGAGAGATACAGGCCAGCTCCATTACCCCTTTCCTGATACGTATACCGATCCTTATAATTCAAGAAATCCAGATCGCCCCCTTTACCTCAGTAATCCTAGCAATATCAAAACGACGATCGAATACAATCCCGATGAACGTCAATATGAAATTGAGCAGAAAATAGGTAAAGAGTTTTTTAGGAATCCAAGCTACATGACTTTTGAAGAGTACAAAGAATCACAATTCAAAAAGAGCACTCTTGACTATTGGAAACAGAAATCCAACGAAGAAAATATTACGCAGCGTAAAAACGGATTCTCACCTAAACTTTATGTTGGTGGTGAAGCTTTCAATAGAATTTTCGGTGGTAACACCATTGATATTCGTCCGCAAGGATCTGCATCACTAAGTTTCGGATTAAACTTTAGCAAATACGATAACCCTACGCTTCCAGAAAAACAACGTAAGAATACGACGTTCGATTTCAAAGAAAAAATTCAGATGAATGTGATTGGTAACATCGGCGAAAAGCTGAAACTTACTACCAACTATAATACAGAAGCTAGTTTCGATTTCGAGAACCAAATTAAATTAGAATACACCGGATACGAAGATGAAATCATCCAAAAAATAGAAGCAGGAAATGTGAGCTTGCCATTAAATACAACATTGATTCAAGGTAGTCAGAGTTTATTTGGATTGAAGACACAATTAAAATTCGGAAGATTAACCGTAACGAGTTTACTCTCTCAACAGAAAGGAAAAAATTCTAACATCGAAGTAAAAGGCGGAGCAACAACTACAAATTTTGATATCTCAGCCGATCAGTATGAAGCCAACAAACATTTCTTTATTGCTGATTATTTTAAAAATAATTATGATAATGCTCTAAAAGATATTCCGTTTATTAATTCAGCTGTTAACATTACCAAGATTGAAGTTTGGATTACAAATAAAAATAATAGTACTGATAATACAAGAAGTATTTTAGCATTTTCAGATATTGGTGAACCCAACTTTTTTAATACGTTGGTTCCTTCTTTAATTTCGATAAATCCAGATCCCAAATACACAACGTATCCGAATGATTTTGCAAATACTTTATACAGCAATTTAAATGCGAATCCATTATTACGTGATGTAAATACAGTACAAAATACTATTACTTCTATTACTGGTATTAGTCCTTCACGTGATTATGAAGTGGTACAAAATTCACGAAGATTAAATCCAACGGAATATACATTCAACTCCCGACTAGGATATGTTTCGCTTAATCAAGCATTGAATAGTAACGAAGTTTTAGCTGTTGCTTATGAATACACAGTAGGAAATAATGTTTTTCGTGTTGGAGATCTTACCACATCAGGTATTGAACCTCCAAAAGTTCTTTACATGAAACTTTTAAAAGGTCGTGTTACGAATCCTAAACTTCCTACATGGGATTTGATGATGAAAAACATTTATGCATTAGGTGGATTTCAAATCGATAAAAAAGATTTTAAATTAAGTATCCTTTATTATAAAGTTGATACAACAGCAAATCGTGTAAACTATTTACCTGTTCCAAGTACAGAAACGCAAGTTTATGGAATTCCATTAATCCGACTTTTCAATCTTGATAAATTAAATTCAAATAATGATGCGCGCCCAGATGGTGAATATGATTTTATTGAAGGTGTGACTATCAACAGTGCGAACGGAAGAATTATTTTTCCTGTACGAGAACCTTTCAGTAGTTATCTTCGAGGTAAATTATCTCCCGCTCAAGGTGATATTTTTGCTTATGATGTGTTATATGATTCAACAAAAACTGTTGCATTACAAAGTCCGGAGAAAAATAAATTTAGTTTTAAAGGAAGTTATAGCAGTAAATTTGGTTCTGATATTCCATTGAATGCCATCAATATTCCTGAAGGATCAGTAAAGGTTACAGCAGGAGGTGTTCCTCTCGTTGAAAACGTACAATATACAGTAGATTATAATTTAGGTCGCGTAAAAATTATTGATCAAGGATTATTAAATTCTGGTACTGCAATAAATATTTCGCTCGAAAGTAATTCACTTTTTAGCATTCAATCCAAAACATTATTCGGTAGTCGATTTGATTACGTTGTGAATAAAGATCTTGTTTTAGGTGGTACAATTATGCGATTGAATGAACGTCCGATTACACAGAAAGTAAATATTGGTGACGAGCCAATTGCGAATACAATTTGGGGTGTTGATGGAACATGGAGAACGCAATCACGTTGGCTTACAAAAATGATTGATAAGCTTCCCGGCATCTCTACAAAAGAACCTTCAAGCATTACACTTACTGGTGAATTTGCAAATATTATTCCTGGTAACAGCAAGGCTATTGGCAAAACGGGCACTGCTTATATTGATGATTTTGAAGGTAGCCAATCTTCTATCGATTTAAAGAATACAGGATCATGGATTTTAGCTTCTACTCCTTCACATATTTTTCCTGAGGGCGCATCAACAACGTTAAATTTAGATTACGGTTTCAATCGCGCTAAGCTCGCATGGTATGTTATTGATCCTTTATTTTATCGTCATCTATCAGGATTAACGCCAAGTAATATTACAGATGCTGAGTTAAGTGATGATCGTGTTCGACAAGTTAGAGAAAATGAACTTTTTCCAAATAAACAAAATCCAAATAACCTTCAAAATTTACTTTCTATTTTCAACTTATCCTATTATCCAACGGAGCGCGGACCTTATAATTATGAAAGCAAACCTAATGGAACTGCAACATCTGCTGGTATCGCTGGTGATGGGTCATTAAACAATCCTGCATCTCGTTGGGGTGGTATTATGCGTAGAGTTGAAACGACAGATTTTGATGCCGCTAACGTTGAATTTATTCAGTTTTGGTTGATGGATCCTTTCCAAGCAAATCCACAAAATACTACTGGTGGAAAATTATATTTCAACTTAGGAAATGTATCAGAAGATGTGTTGAAAGATGGTAAATTGGAATATGAAAATGGTTTGCCGATTACAGGAGATGTAACGCAAGCAAATCAAACTATTTGGGGATACACTCCAAAAACACAGCCACCAATTATTTATGCGTTCGATAACAATGCAAGCTCTCGTCAGTTTCAAGATGTTGGTTTTGATGGATTGAAAAATGATCAAGAAGCAGCATTTTTTGCTGGGTACTTAAGTGATCTTAGCCAGAACGTAACTGGACAAGCATATCAAACAGCATTAACCGATGTTTCATCAGATAACTATCATTACTACCGAGGTTCTGATTACGATGCAGCAAATGTTGGAATCCTCGGTCGTTATAAAAATTACAGTCAGCCTGATGGTAACTCACCAACAGATGGTCAGTCGGCAGAATCGTATTCAACTGCTGCAACAACAACACCCGATTTTGAAGATGTAAATAGAGATTTTAATCAAGAAGGTACGGAGCAGTTTTATGAATATCGTGTAGACATTGATCCGAATAGAATGCAAGTAGGTACTAATTATATTGTTGATAAAATTGTTTCGCCAGTAACATTAGCAAATGGTGCTAAATCAACAATGACATGGTATCAATTTAAAATTCCTGTTCGCGAAATTGATGGTGCAACTGCTCAAAAAGTTGGAGGAATTGATGGATTCAATACCATTAGTTTTATCAGAATGTTTATGACAGGATTTGATAATCCTATGGTATTACGTTTTGGAAAGTTAGAATTTTTACGCGGTGAGTGGAGAAAATATTCTTACAATTTATTTAATCCTGTTGAATGTTTAGGTTGTGGAAGTTCAAATACTTCCTTCGACATCACTACAGTTAGTTTAGAAGAAAACGGAAGTAGAACACCTATAAATTATGTGATTCCTCCAGGTATTAATCGTCAGATAAATGCTAACTCTCAATCTTTACAACAATTAAATGAGCAATCATTATCGTTAAAAGTTTGTGGATTAGAAGATGGTGATGCTCGCGGCGCCTATAAAACATTAAATTTAGATTTACGTTCGTACAAAAAAATAAAGATGTACATCCATGCAGAATCATCAAAATCCGATGATTTATTAGATGGTGATGTAACTGCTTTCATAAGGATGGGTACTGATTTTAAGGAGAATTATTATGAGTATGAAATCCCTTTAAAAATTACGAGATGGGGCGCTACTTCTGCTGATGACATTTGGCCATCTATTAATGATCTTGATCTCGACTTAGATAAATTTGTTTCATTAAAATTATCAAGAAATAATGCACTTAATCATTCGGGTGGGACAGTAAGTATAACTGATATTTATTCGGAAACTGATGGTGATGGGAAAAACAAAATTTACATCAAAGGGAATCCAACATTAAGTGATGTACGAACCATCATGATTGGAATTCGAAATCCTCATTTAGATCCAGCAAATCCCAACGGTGATGATGGTGAAACAAAGTGTGCAGAAGTATGGGTGAATGAATTGCGCTTAACAAATTTCGATAAGAAAGGTGGATGGGCAGCAACAGCAAGAGCAACAACAAAGCTTGCAGATATCGGTAACGTTTCAGTTGCAGGTACACATAAATCAATTGGATTTGGAACGCTTGAACAAAAAGTTAGCGAACGACGAAAGAGTGATGAAACATCTTTTAATATAACATCATCACTTTACTTAGGAAAATTTCTTCCTGCTAAAGCAGCCCTCGATATTCCGATGTATGTGAATTACGGAACTGTTGTAAGTAATCCACAATATGATCCACTTGATCAAGACGTTTTATTTAAAAACGAATTAAATAATGCGGAGACAAAAGGCGATCGAAAAGAAATTAAAAAACGTTCGCAAGATTATACACGAACAAAAAGTATCAACTTCACAAATGTGAAGAAGAATAGAGTTGGTAGCGGTAAACCAAAAATTTATGATATCGAAAACTTTAACTTAACGTATGGTTTTGAAGAGAGTTATCATCGTGATATCAATATTGAATACGACGTTACCAGAACACATCGCGGAGCTTTAGGATACAATTACAATACAACTCCTAAATATTTTACGCCGCTTGCAAAAGTATCGGCATTGAAATCTAAATATCTGAAACTAGTTAAAGACTTTAACATAAATCTTATTCCTACGAGTTTAAATTTCCGTTATGATGTTGTACGTACGTATGGTGAAAAACTTTACCGTAGTCTTCCAGGATCAGAAGGTTCAATACGTGATACTTTCTTTAATAAGATTTTTGAAATGCATCGCTTATATGATTTCAAATACGACATCACACGTTCGTTGAAATTTGATTTCAATGCAAACAATAATTCTATTGTTGATGAACCAGATGGAAGAATTGATTCTAAGGGCGAACGTGATTCTATTAAGGATAATATTTTCGGAAAGAATTTTGTGTTAGGAAGAAATAAGCAATACCAACATTCTGGAAATTTAAGTTATCAAGTTCCACTAAATAAATTCCCGCTTACCGATTGGATTTCATTGAATGCGAAATACGGTTTTAATTATGGATGGAATGCTGGTCAATATCTTTATGATCCATTACTTGGTCGATTTAGTACTGATAAACGCACTGGAAATACAATTCAAAATTCGAATACGAAACAACTGAATGGGAACTTCACATTCACAACGCTTTATAATAAAATTGCTTTCCTCAAAAAAATAAATTCACCGAAGCCACCTACACCGCCAAAACCAAAACCTATAAAAGCAATCATTGACCCGAAAGCTCCACAGGATACAACAGGAGGAAAGAAGCCAGTTATTGCAGTACCGAAAGCGCCAAAGCAAATTCCAAATGCAGTACGCTTTGTTGGTAGAATGATTATGGGAATTAAATCAGCAGGCTTCACCTACAGCACTACTGAAGGAACAATTTTACCAGGCTATCTGAATTATTCTAATTTATTAGGACAAGATTTGGATCATGGTTCACCGGGATTAGGATTTACTTTTGGTAGTCAACAAGATATTCGTAAACGTGCTACTGATGAAGGATGGATTACAAAAGATTCATCACTTAATAATCCTTTCTCACGAACGTATTCCGAAAACTTCACAGGAAGAACTACCGTTGAACCATTTGATGGATTTAAAGTTGAATTAACTGCTAATAGAACCTATAGCACAAACCATTCTGAATATTTTAAATATGATACGAACACAGGTGATTTCCAACATCAAGGTTTAACCGAAACAGGAAATTTTAGTACGTCTATCATCTCTATTCAAACAGCATTCGTAAAAGACGATCCAAGTACTTATTCAAATCCTGTTTTTGAAGAGTTTAATACAAATAGGAAAATAATTTCACAACGATTGGCCGCTGACAATAAATTTAATTCTAATGGCTTTGCTCCACCAGATAGTTTTGGTGTAGTTTATAATGATGGATATTCAGGAACACAACAAGAAGTATTAACACTTGCTTTCTTATCTGCTTATACTGGTAAGTCTGCTAAGAATATTAGTACAAATCCATTCACAAAAATTCCAATTCCAAATTGGCGAATTACGTACGATGGATTATCTAAACTTCCACTGTTTAAAAGATTATTTAACACTGTAAATTTAAGTCACAGTTATCGTTCAACATTTAATATTAATTCGTTTAGCCGAAATTTAAATTATGTTGATGGTGAAAAAGAAACAGCACGTGATGCTAGTGGAAACTTCATTGCACAAAAAGAGATTGCACAAGTTTCTATATCAGAACAATTTGCTCCTTTAATAGGTGTTGATGTTACATGGAAAAATAATATTCAAACAAGAGTTGAATTTAAACGTGATCGCAATGTTTCACTTTCGTATGCTGGAGTTCAAATTACAGAAGTAAAAGGAAATGAACTTACGTTAGGATTTGGATACCGTTTACCAAGTTTTAATCTTCCATTTAAAGTGAATGGAAAAACAAGAAGAATGCCTAACAACAGTATTAATCTTACTGCTGATGTTAGTGCACGAAGAAACATTACGATCATTCGTCGTTTGCTTGAAGGTGTTAATCAACCAACAGCAGGATTATATGTTTACTCCATTAAATTTGCTGCTGATTACACTGTCAACGAACGCGTAAATCTGCGAATGTTCTACGAGCAAACGGTAAACAAACCTGTAATTTCAACTTCCTACCCTACTTCAAATATTAATGCAGGATTTGAACTTCGATTCTCCTTGTCACAATAAATTGTAATTTATATTTTTACCAAAATAACTAACCATGAATATTCCTGCAGAACTTAAATACACAAAAGATCACGAATGGATTCGTCTAGAAGGTGACATAGCATACATTGGAATCACTGATTTTGCACAAGGCGAATTAGGCGATATTGTATATGTTGAAATTGAAACTGTTGGTGAATCGGTAGCTCAAGAAGCCGTTTTTGGAACAGTAGAAGCTGTTAAAACAGTATCCGATTTATTTATGCCATTAAGTGGAGAAGTTCTAGAAATAAATCCGAAGTTAGATAGCGAACCAGAACTTGTAAATAAAGATCCTTATGGAGATGGTTGGATGGTAAAGATTCGTCTTAGTGATGCATCACAAGTTAACGGACTTCTTGATGCAGCAAAATACCAAGAAATTATAGGTGGTTAATACAAACTCTTCTATTTTTATAAAACATAACTGGCCTGGCATTAGCTGGGCTTTGTTTATTTTTATTCTAAGCAGTATTAGTCCGCCATCATTCAAGATTCCTGATCTCTTCGATTTATTTGCTCCTGATAAAGTTGTCCATTTTTTCATTTATGCAATACTTGTTATACTTCTCACAAGAGGATTCCGACAAATGCCTCCAGGAAGAATTGTTAGAAATCAATTTTCAATCGCATTTTTTTCGTCAGCAATATTTGGTGGACTGATCGAACTTTACCAAGGTTTTTTTCTAAGTGATAGGACAGGTGATTGGGTCGACTTCCTCGCAAATTGTGTTGGTGCTTCGATAGGCTGGATATCTTTTAAATTATATGATAGCTTGTTCAACAAATAAAGCTTTCTTATTAAATTTAGTATGGTCATTTTTTTTTGATGAAGTATTTTATAAAAACACTTAAAATTTTTCGATAAATAAAATTATTGACTGTAGGTGCTACATTGTTTTCCACCTATTGAAACACAATGATTAATTCTGCGTATAAGGAGGGATTAATAAAATTAATATGATTGCTCCATCACATCCCGAAAACGAATCTACGAGATTAAACAATCTTGTTAATTATCAAATATTGGATACCATTCCAGAAACAGATTTTGATGATATCACTTCCCTAGCTTCAGAAATTTGCAATACACCGATTAGTTTAATCTCATTGATAGATAAAAATCGTCAATGGTTTAAATCAAATAAAGGGCTTCCCATTTCAGAATCGCCACGAGAAATTGCCTTTTGTGCACATTCCATAAACCGACCGAATGAAATTATGATTGTTACAGATGCAAGAACAGATTTACGATTTATTGATAATCCATTTGTAATTGGCGATCCTAAAATTGTTTTTTATGCAGGTGCGCCATTAGTTAGTCCGGAAGGATTCACTTTAGGAACACTGTGTGTAATTGATATCATGCCTCGAATACTTTCTGAATTTCAATTAAACGCATTAAAAACGCTCTCGCATCAAATTACAAATCAATTCTCAATTAGAAAAAAGAATCATGAACTTTTATTAGCACAAATAAGTTTAGAAAAAACAAATGAAGAGCTGAGTAGATTCACACAAGTTGTGGCTCATGACCTCAAATCACCATTACATGCGATTGGATCATCAATAGAAATCTTAAAAAATAATGACAACATCTCCGAAAAAAATATTAATGATTTATTAGAAATTGCTAGTAAACGTTGTGTAAGTATGGGACAACTCATCAACGGACTTTTGCAATATTCGAATAATGTTGGAATGCAGCTGGAATATGATTTAATAAATTTCGAAGATTTATTCCAGTCGATTTTTCCGATGATAGAAATCCCTGAAAAATTTGTACTTACGCTAAATGGTGAACTTCGACGTTTTTATTCCGATGAAGTGATGCTGAAGCAAGTGTTAGTAAATTTAATCACGAACGCAGTAAAATATAATTCAAAAGCAGAAGGGAGAATAGATGTTGAGATTCAAGAAAAAAATAATGGAATCCAAATTGCAGTAAGTGATAATGGCCCTGGTATACCAAAAGAAAAACAAGAGTTAGTATTTGAAATATTTAAAACAATTGGTCAGACAGATAGATTTGGGAATAAGGGAAATGGTATTGGGTTAGCAACAGTAAAACGCATTATAACGAATTTAAATGGTGATATTCATATTGATGATACATACATTAACGGAACAAAATTTATTATTAATTTGCCAGATATCGTATTTGAAAAATACAATGTTCAAGTGAAAGACGATTCGGAAAATCTGGTAAAAAATAATTCAAAAACTTAAATCATTTAAGTAATAAAGTATTCCATTTAAATACATCAATAGCTTTTCCAGATCGTATATCTGTTAATCTTTTTTCTAATTGTTTACAAATTGAATTACTAGAATAACTTGGCAAAACAATTTTTTTATTTTTGATAGTAATAGTTGCAATGGGTGCTGTAATAGCAGCAGTACCTGCACCGAATGCTTCAGTAAGAATTCCCTTTTCGTGTGCTGTAATTAATTCATAAGCAGAAATTTTTCGCTCTTCCACTTTGAAATTCATAGCACTTGCTAATTGCAACAATGAATCGCGCGTGATACCTCCTAAAATCGTATCCGAAAGTGGTGGAGTAACAATGATATTATCGATCACGAAAAGTATATTCATAGTTCCCGACTCCTCAATATTTAATTGTTCAGAACCATCCGTCCATAAAACTTGATCGAACCCTTGTTGCCTTGCTAATTGTGTTGGATAAAATGATCCTCCGTAATTTCCTGCGCATTTAGCTGCACCCGTTCCACCATGAGCGGCACGCGTAAAAGTATCTTCTACTTTAACATTTAAGGGCTTCGGATAAAAAGATCCAACAGGACCTGCCATAATAATAAATAAATATTCTTCAGAAATCTTAACGCCAAAACGACCTTCTGATGCGAAAATTAACGGACGGATATACAGTGATTTTCCTTCGCCTTCTGGCACCCATGCGTGATCAAGATTTACAAGTGCTTTTATTCCATCTTCGAATAATGAAAATGGTAAAGTAGGCATACTCATTCTGTTTAAAGATTGTTGTAAGCGCTCGTGATGTTTTGTTAATCTAAAGATCGAAATATTTCCATCATCCATTTTAAAAGCTTTCATTCCCTCAAAAACTGATTGTCCATAATGCAATGCCAATGCTGTTGGCGCTATTGAGATATCAGCGAAAGGAACAATCTTTGGGTCACACCATTCACCGTTTGCATAACGCGCAACAAACATGTGATCCGACATGTGTTTTCCAAATTCTAAATTATTAAAATCAACTTCAGAAATTGTACTTTTATTTGTATGTAGAATTGGGATTTCAGTGGTAAGGTTCATTTTATTTTTTTGTAAGAATTTTTAATAGAAAGTAATGTATGTTTCTAATAAAAATAAATTTGTTGATCAACTAATGAAATAGTTTTAAAATAATTTACAATTTATAAATTGTATTTGAATCTTGCAAATTATAAATGAATTACATCCATTTAATTTTTTCTTCCAGTGGAATATTTCTAATGCCTACTTTGTGTGGTTCATCAGTATTTCCAAGATATAATAATCCCATTACAACATCTTGTTCCCCTAAGTCTAAATAATTTTTCATTGAATGATGATGCGTCATTCCTCCAGTATTCCAAATTGCAGCAATGCCATTCGCACTTGCGCCAAGCAATATATTTTGAATGGCCGCAGAAGTAGCAGCAATCTCCTCCAACAATGGAATTTTAGGATTACTTCCTCTTTTAGTTACCGCAATGATTAGATGAGAAACCTTATCAACTGAATGTTCAAGATTTTCGAATGTTGTAGTTTTTCTGTTTTCTTCAGAGTTATTTTCCCAATATAATGCAGCATGTTTTTTACCAAAATCCGTTAGAGAATCGCCAGTATAAACAAAGAAAAACCAAGGTTCTGTCCTTCCATGTGTTGGCGCCCAATTAGCAAGTTCTAATAAATTTTGGATTTCCTGATTTGGAATAATTGCGCCATTCATTGCTGCCGCCTTCACCGTTCTTCTATCCTTGACCAGTTGATCAAATGATGAAAATGTAATATCTGCCATAGACTGCAAAGATGGAAAAAACAAGATGGAAATTGATCAAAAATATCTTAAATTTGTTCCTTAATCTGATAAAATAATAACTTAGTTAAATAAATCAAAACCTCATCATGAAAAAAACAATTAAATCGTTAGTTGCTATCAGCATTCTTTTTTTAACAATGTCAGTTCAAAATGCGAAAGCCCAAGAAACTAAAATGGATTCGTGGCCTGAAATGAAAGCCTTTCATGAAGTGATGTCACAAACATTTCATCCAGCAGAAGAAGGAAATTTTGAACCTATTAAAGCAATGAGTACCGAATTATCGAATAGAGCAACAGCTTGGTTAGAAAGTACACCTCCAAATGGAATGGCTTCTGCCGATGTAAAAACTCAATTAAAAGCACTTGCGAGTGGATGTGCAAATCTTGACAAAATGATTCATGGTGGAGTAAAGGATGAAGAAATAAAAGCATCACTTACAAAATTACATGAACAATTTCATGCAATTGTAGGAGCATGTATGAAAGAAGGTAGTGAAAAAGCAAAAACAAAATCAACAACAGCGCCTAAAAAAACAACGGCATCTCCAGCTAAAACTAAATAATATTTTTTTAGTTTTAGTGATAAAAAACGAACCAAGAAATTGGTTCGTTTTTTTTTATGTATTTACTAATCATTAAACTTGAGAACAATCTACAATAACAAACGTGCGGAGGTGGTCAAGCTGAAATAAATTAAAAATTACCCCATAGGGGCCACTATGTGGCGAATTACGAATTTAAAATTACGTTAGGTAAATGAAAAATTTATAGCTATCCCACATATTTCTAACTTTATATTTAGAGAAAAATCTTCGATAGCAAACGTGTAGCTGAAGTCAAGCGTAATCCACGATAGCTATCGGGACGAACTACAATCTAAATCGAAAGACAAAAAACTCAATTGTTCAAAAACTGCTTTAAAAAAACGAGATGAAAAATAATAAAATTTGAGTACAAACTCCAAGGCAAGTTAAGTTAATTGTGGATTGCTTTGGTGAGCCGTGATTTTATTAATTGCACTTTTAACATGGATTCTGATTTTAAAAATCGGTTATTTTACTCTTTTAAAATTTTTGCGGTAAATATTTTATTGCCTGATATAAATTGCAAGAAATAAATTCCACTTGATAGGCTTTCTACATTCATTGTTGTTTGTAACTCATGAGATGTTTTTTGTTGTAATACTTTATTTCCTTTTAAATCATATAAAAGCAATTCTCCCAACAAATCATTTGTTTGAACAGTTATTTGATCCTTAACAGGATTAGGAAATACATTTAATGGTTGATTATCCATTACCTCGTGAATACCAGTATTAATTACACAATTACTATCCAAACAACCATTGCTGTCAAGTTTCATTATCCATGAATTTTGAATATTCGTACTTGTATCGTAAACAGTACCACATACAATAAATCCATGATCAAATGTTTCTTGAAAATCGATGATGTAGCTAAAAAGACCCGAACGATTATAAAAATGTTCCCAAAGTTTATTTCCACTACTGTCCATTTTTGCAATCCAACCAATAGGAGTATCATTTAAAGAACCATCCTTTTTCCTACCAACAATTACAACACCACCGTCTGATATTTCTTTACATATAAAAGCTCCTTTTGATTCGGTTGAATTATAAATATTCTTCCATTTGAAGTTAAAATTACTATCCAGTCGCGCGACACAAAATGGATCACTTGCATCAGTAATATTAATTACAGTATCCAAAGAGAGAATTAATAGATAATCATTATTGCCGTACCTCCATAAATCTCCCCCCCCCCCACTATTTAATGCGCCTTGAATAAACTTTTTAGTCTTAATTAAGTTTCCTTGCAAATCATAAACAGCTAAATAGGGATGATGAAAATTATTAACATCTGCTTCTGCACCGCTAATCACCAATTGATGTTTGGAATTTTCTATCACATGAAATG
>JAYVOC010000229.1:0-2185 GCA_043758125.1 Bacteroidota bacterium
CCAACGTTTGTGTTTGCGCAGTGGTGGGACTTTGAAACACCTCATTGTCCAACGTGACCAAACGTGGAACGAAGATATAAACTTATAGCTTACACTGAACCCCACCATTGCGCAAACATTTTGTTGGCAGCTGGCCATTCTGTCCACCGTGACGGAATGGTCAGCCCTTATTTAGTATTCCAAATTCTCCAAATCCAAGTGGTTTATTTCTGAGCTACACTATTTACTTCAATCCAATACCCATCGGGGTCTTGAAAAAAAATCTGCTTGATTCCGTCTGCTCGGATATTAATTTTATTCAATGTCCCAGGCCAGTCGGAATAAACCATATTCATTTTCTCAAGCATTTTGACAATTGAATCAAAGTTAGGTGTCGTAAATGCAAGATGAACTGCTTTGTTTACTGAAACATTATCTTTAAGTGTCGAGATAAGATGTAATTCTTTCCCTTCTCCCAAAGAAAACCATCTAATACCGTCCATCTTTGTCTTATTTGTTATTTCCTGAAACCCTAAAATGTTACCATAAAAGTCAGCGGAGCGATTTACTTCTTTTACTGAAAGAGCTAAATGGTTAACTGTCAGATTGAAGGTGGTCTTGTCTTGTCCACGTAGCTGTAAAGTCAATACGGAAATAACTGTCAGTAGAACTATCTTCTTCATTGTCGTTTTGGTTTATCGTTCAATTAAATGTCGCTCAATTATTTTCAATATCAAAAATTGTCGCTCTGGAATTCTTTCGACCTTAATTGTCTGCGGAAATCAATTTTTAAAATCATTGACCAATCTCTCTGTGGAGATGTTGTGGCTTGCTGCCAACGTTTGTGTTTGCGCAGTGGTGGGACTTTGAAACACTTCACTGTCCCACGTGACCAAACGTTGAACGAAGATAGAAACTTATACCTTACACCAAACCCCACCATTGCGCAAACATTTTGTTGGCGGTAGTTATCTCTCTTCAATCGTTAATTTGTCAACAGTCCCCGTCTTGCTCTTAATTGTCAAGGTTCTTATTCCCTTTCTTTTTAAACTAGATTCATTTCTTATTAATTCGCAAACATCGATAGTCTCATAACTAATATCATCTACTGCGATAACTTGGTCACCTGATTTGATTTTATTTTTTAGAGTGTCACTCCATACAATTCCAACTTGTACTTGTTCCTCTCGATAGACTAAGTCCACCGGAAAACTCTTTTCAAGCAGGTCTATCTTGTCCCCGAAATTAGTGTTAAAATAAAATTTCTTATTCTTATAGTCAATAGTCACTACACCTAATTCAATAAGTTTACTCCCGATTCGTGAGTTATGCGAAGTTGTAGTTTTAACAGAAACGTTACTTAGTTCTGTACCATTTATTTCCATTTTTGGAAGTCTCAATTTATATTGTATTGTATCGTTAGAAGCACCGTGTAAACCGATTGAATAACTACCATTCGCCTTTGCAAGAACTTCAAAAATATTTTTCTTTTTAAATATTGCATAATGTGTATGAGACAAATCGTACAATCCCTTCGCTCCACTGTCAAAAAGCAATTGCTCAGCTCCCGACTTTTTATTCTTAATTTTTATCCAAATAAATGGACTGCTTTGTCGCTTGTCAAGGAATAGTTCAGAGGATTGTTTAGGATCAAGATTCAACTTTTTCTCATCATTGGTAATAGTAACAGACTTTTTGGAATCATTGAATTCCACAATAGAATTTCGTAATAAATTGCTACCCACAAAGCCGTCAGCTTGAAAGCACTCTAGAATTAAAGTTTTCTCTGCAATTAAAGTTGGAACATCATTAAAAGTTACATTCCCTATGGAAATTTCTTTCAACGAAACCACAACCATACTGTCAAATTTTCCACTTTGGTCATAAACAGGAAGTTTTTTAATTATTGGGGGTAATAGTTCATTATATAAATCTTTGCTTATAGTTGAAGCGGCTCCTGTGTCAAGTATAAATCTATAGACTTTCCCATTTATCGTTGTCTTAAGAATAATTTTTCCATTTATATTTTCATAAGGAATAGTTGCAAAATAATCAACAGACTTTGATTGACCTTGGTTGAGTGTAAAGTTACTCTGCGCTAACGAGAGATTTGTGACAGCGATCAGCAGAGAAATTTTAAAGATTTGTTTCATCTATTTCTTTGTACAATAAAAGTTTTTTATAATTACCGCCAACGTTTGTGTTT
>JAYVOC010000230.1:0-4364 GCA_043758125.1 Bacteroidota bacterium
ATCATTTATAGAAGATGCTCTAAAAAAATTAGCTCATGAAGGAATTCAATCAATAATCATTGAAGGTGGAAGAAAAACGTTACAATCATTTATTGATGCCAATTATTGGGATGAGGCAAGAGTGTTTCAGAGTGAAAATTTATTGGAAAAAGGTGTTTCAGCTCCGATCCATAAAGGTATTTTAACAAGCTCAGAAAAGTTGAACGATAACATTTTAAATCTATACAGAAATCCAAATTCTTTATGAGTGAAGTCTTACTTTTTAATTTGATTGCTGCTGCAATTTTTTCAACCTTGTTATTTGTAATCTTGAACTATTTTCATAGATGGAAAATACAAAATTTACAAGGATTAACAGTAAATTATTTAACAGCAAGTGCATTTGCTTTTTTCTCTAATTATGATCAAAATTGTAAAGCATTATCAGGCATTCAAGTTACTGGGCCTCCAGCATTAGGCATTGGATTATTATTTATTTTAGTATTTTACACTACTGCACTTACAACGCAAAAAGCAGGAATTGCAGCTGCATCAATAGCCAGTAAAATGTCGATGGTGTTGCCGATTACCGCAGGGATATATCTATACAATGATCACCTTACTTCGTTGAGAGTAATTGGAATTATCCTCGCGATTGTAGCTTTGTATTTAAGTAGTAAATCAACTAATTCGGAAAGTGAATTAAGTAAAAGTAAACGTGCTTGGATTTTTCCTTTACTATTATTTTTTGGTTGCGGGATTATTGATACATCCATAAAGATTTCACAACAATATATCATGAATCCAGAAAATGAGCAGTTGTATTATAGTTTACTTTTTGGTTGTGCAGGACTATTTGGATTAATTGCCATGCTATATAACAGAATAAAAAATAAAAAGATATTTGAATTACGAAGTTTATTTGCAGGAGTCTTACTTGGCATTGTAAACTATTATTCTTTGTTATTTTTAGTTCGTTGTTTAGCAGAGCCAGGAGCAGAAAGCGCATTGATATTTGCTTTAGTAAACATGTTAGTGGTGATATTATCTTCGATAACAGCGTTTCTAGTCTTTAAACAAAAATTTACGAAAGAGAATTTATCAAGTATTGCTCTTGCATTATTAGCAATTTTTATACTTTCACGTTAATGCTATTCGACGATACCTTTAAAACTATTGAAGCAACATCTGAAGGTCAATTTCGTGATCGTGGAAGTAAGTTTATTGGTTTCGCATTTCCTGTTAAAACAGAAGTAGCAATTAAAGAAATCATACATCGATTAAAGAAAGATCATTCTCAAGCAAATCATCATTGTTATGCATTTCGCTTAACACCCGATCCAAGTGTTTATCGTGCAAGTGATGATCGTGAACCTTCTGGATCAGCTGGAAAACCAATTTTAGGAGCAATACAATCACTTCAACTTACAAATGTTTTGGTTGTTGTAGTTCGATATTTTGGCGGAGCCTTATTAGGCGTACCGGGACTAATCGCCGCTTACAAGGGCGCTGCTAACGAAGCATTACAAAATGCAAATATCATAACGTTAACCATAAACGAAGGGATAGAAATTATATTTCCGTTTGAATTCATCAATGATGTATATTCACTCCTTAAATCTGAATCAACACAAATTATTTCACAGAGTTATGAAAATCCTTGTGTGATAAATATTGAAATCAGGAAAAGTAGAAGTCAGCAATTTATTGAAAAAATTAAACAACATTCAACATTAGCTATTCATGCTAAGTGGAAAATTTTATATTAAAATAAAATTATGCAATTTCTAAAAAAACTTTGCGGTATTCATGCTACATCAGGTGATGAAAAATTGATGCACGATTTTTTACTAGACTATATCGAGCATGAAAAGAAAAACTGGAAAGTGCAACCTCAGCTAATTTATGGTGATGACTTTCAACATTGTATTATGTTAGTTTTTGGTAAACCCACAACAGCAGTATATGCACACATCGATAATATTGGTTTTACTGTAAGGTATAACAATCAACTTGTAAAAGTTGGTGGACCGAGGACTGTAAGTGGGTACAAACTGGTTGGTACTGATAAAAATGGAGACGTTGAATGCACGTTAAAAGTTGATGAAGAGAATCATTTGAGTTATGAAAGTTCAAGAGAGATTGAACGTGGAACTGCATTAAGTTTCAAGCAAAATTTTAGAGAAGACGATCAATATGTTCAGAGTTGTTATTTGGATAATCGATTAGGTGTTTATATTTCGTTAAAGCTTGCAGAAACACTTGAAAATGGAGTGATTGTTTTTTCATGTTGGGAAGAACATGCGGGAGGATCAGTCCCTTATCTTGCAAAATATTTGTGGGAAAATTATAAAATAAAGCAAACATTAATTTGCGATATCACATGGGTTACAGAAGGAGTTCCGCATGGAAAAGGAGTAGTTGTTTCAATGAGAGATTCTGGAATTCCACGAAGAGTTTATGTAAATCGAATTTGTGAAATATTAAATCAACACCAATTAAATTATCAATTAGAAATTGAAAGTTCGGGAGGTAGTGATGGAAATGAGTTACAAAAACAACCTTACCCTATTGATTGGTGTTTTATTGGAGCACCAGAAGATTTTGTTCATTCTCCAGATGAGAAAGTTCATAAAGATGACATTGCTTCAATGTTGAAAGCGTATCAAATTTTGATGAAAGAATTATAGGTTGTTTTTAAAAATATTTTTCTAAACATTCAAGAACATGTTTTGGTGCTTGACAAGGTTTCATTGTTTTAGCATCAACAAAAACCAATGTTGTTTCTGCGGTATTTAACAATTCGCTTTTCTCGTTAAATGTTTCGTAATGAAAAATTATTCTTACTGATGGTAATTTTATTATCGTAGTTTTTACTGTGAGAAGTTCATCATAAAATCCTGGCTTAAGAAATTTTATTTTATACTCACTAACAGGAAGTAGTACTCCTTCTTCTTCCATTTCTTTGTAGGAGATTCCAAGTGAGCGAAGCGCTTCAACACGAGCAACTTCAAAATACTGTGCGTAATTTCCATAATACACATAGCTCATGCGATCCGTTTCAGAATAGCGAACTCGCAATTGGGTGGTAGATTGATACATATTAAATTCCTGCTAAGATGCCAAAAAAAAAGAAATAAATATTTTTTTTATTTCATGTACAAAAAGAGAAGATCGTGAGTATACTTGCATAATATTCCAACGTTTTCGTGATAATGATCAAACAGGTGCGGCTCCTGTCGCTCTTACTACTTCTATTTATTGTTGCATGTCGTAGTACGACGGTAATTCAACACATTGACACTAAGCAATATGTTTTTAGTGATTCAACAAATAGTTTAATTGATTCTACAGCATGGAAAATGATTAAACCGTATAGTGATTCACTAGATAAAATTATGAATGTAGTGTTAGCTTATACTAATCAGTCACTTATAAAAAACACGCCTGAAGGATTATTGGGAGATTTCGCAGCTGAATCTTGCAGTGAATTATCAAAAACTACTGCAAAAAAAATGGGTATTACTAATCAAGATTTTACTTTCTTAAATAATGGTGGATTAAGAACATCAATACCTAAAGGAAATATTACACGTCGCAACATCTATGAGGTGATGCCATTTGAAAATGTATTAGTGATAGTTACTTTAAATGGTAATGAAACAAATCAATTAGTAAATTATATTGCGACACAAGGTGGTAGTCCTGTGTCGGGATTACAAATGAAGATTGAAAACAAACATGCATTAGAAGTAAAAATTGGAGGAATTGCTTTTGATAGCACGAAGTCTTATCGTGTTCTTACCTCTGATTATCTGGCAAATGGAGGAGATAATTTAGTATTCCTAAAAAATGCTAAAAAAGAAAGTTTGAATCTTAAGGTGAGAGATGCTATGATTTACTATCTTGAGGGACTTAATAAAAATGGCGACACATTAAACATACAACTTGATGGACGCATTCGGAACAACTGATAGAAGAAGATTCATTGAGCAGTTGTTAAAAGCTTCTGCGTTGATAGGCATAGCAGGAATGCCAAGTGAATTATTTGCTTCCGATGAAATAATGAAGTTAACGATATTGCATACCAATGATACACATAGTCGTATAGATCCTTTTCCAATTAATGATCCTAAGTTTCCTGGCATGGGTGGTGTTGCAAGAAGATTTGAAATTATAAATGAAGTTCGTAAAACAGAAGAACACGTTTTACTATTAGATAGTGGTGATATTTTTCAAGGTACTCCTTACTTCAATATGTATGGTGGTGAATTGGAATTTAAATTGATGAGTGAAATGAAATATGATGCCGCCACTCTAGGAAATCATGATTTCGACAATGGCATGGATGGATTTGTTAAACAATTACCACATGCAAAATTTCC
>JAYVOC010000231.1:0-3491 GCA_043758125.1 Bacteroidota bacterium
ATAATTTGAGCACAAATTATGATTGCAAACGTGCTGCTGTGGTCAAGCGAAAAGGCTCTAAAACTACAAACTACGGTTGCAAATAATAACGCCTTATCCGCCGGAATTGTTAATGGTAAAGAATTCAATAATTCACTCGGACTATTCAATTACCTAAAAGATGAAAATCAACAATTAATTTTACTAGTTGATATGTATGGTCATGAATTATCCTTTAAACAAAACAACCTTTTACTTAATTATAATTTAACTTCCGGATTATACATTGCAAAAGTTAAAGATATAAATGGCAAGGTAAATACACTAAAAGTTGTAATAGTAAATTAAAATTCATTTTAACACTACATAAATTTATCAATGAAAAAGCTCCTATTATTTGTTTCAATATTTTTAAATTTATGTAGTGTTAATTTTTTACAAGCACAAACATTAAATTATTTAGGAAAAAAGTTTATTTTTAATACTAGAAATGGAATAACTTATCCTCCAAATAAATTATATATTTTCGGAGACCGGCAAGCGACGGTTAGTTTTTTAGACTCTGCAGGGAATGTTTTAGCGCAAGTAAATAAGGCAGCCTTTACCTTTGATTCGATTGATTATCCTTTTTGCTGCAATAATTCTGGAGGTTGGACAGTCGATCCAACATTTTCAATTCGTTCAACAGATTCTGTAATTATTTATGAATGCCGTACAATTACTGATGCTGCAATGCATGCTATGCCCCCTGAAAATATTGCAGGTACTATTAGTACGTACAATGGACACTCTCAATTTATAACTACGCAAATTTATGATAAGCATACATACGCTTATATTATGTCAACTAGTGATTCTATAATTGTAAATATTTATCCCAATAAACCGCATCCATTACTTATTAATCCTCCTTTTTTTTCTGTTATGATCCCGCCCTATCATGCCTTTTATGATGAATGGTACGATGATTATACTGGTTCGATAATTGAAACTGACACCACTTTTTCGAAAGGTACTTTTCAAGTGCATAGTGGTGATGTGGCTGCTTTTAGTTCATCTGGAGATTATTTAATTCCGAAAGAATTTTTGAAACAAGAATACCATACCATTCCACATTTAACACGAGCGGGCGATCGAGTTCATGTTATTCCTTTCGAGGATTCAACAACTGTAATGTTGTATGGGAATCCAATCGTGATTAATAAAGGTCAAATAATTGATACGCTAATTATGCTACCAACCACATGGAAAGCAGATAAAAAAATTGAAGTAATCGAATTATCACGTTCATGGAAGGAGGATAATGTAGTAAATAGTTCTTCATTTGCTTACCCCATGTTTCCCGATGTAAGTATGTTTAAACGATCTCAGTTTGCAACAATATTAGTTGAAGATTCAGTAGGAATTATTTTACAGAATTATTTAAATATTTTATCTCCAACCAATGGAATTCAAACAGTAATGTTAGATGGCATTTCCTTATCAACGTTTTTCAATATTTTTCCCGATGATTCTTTATGGTCGTATGCACAATTGCCTATCACCTCAGGAATGCATACTATCATTGCTGATTCTGGTGTGAATACGTATCTCTACGGATATGGTCAAAAAAATGGTTTTGGTACCATCATTCAAGGTTTTGAAATGAAAAATAATGTAACAGCATTACAAGAAAACACTACACCAAAAAATAACATTCTTGTTTTTCCAAATCCATCTTCTGATATCGTCTCTGTTAATTTGGGAGAACTTCAAACGAATGTTCAATTAATTATTACTGATATAACAGGAAAAGTTTTACCAATTAATTATTTTAAAACGAACGATTATATTTTCAAAGTAAAAGTAAATGATTTGCCAAATGGAATTTATTTGTTGCAAATTAAAAATAACCAAGGAAGTTTTTGCAAAAAAATTGTTGTACAACATTTACATTAAAGAAGATTTTTCCCTAATTTATATTTTATCACGCTCCTCTCAACAACAAATGCGCTGCCCAAAAAGCAATTAAACTTGCAAAGACACTAGCAACAACATAAAGTATCGCTACCATCACATTTCCATTACGAATCATTTCAAAAATCTCTAGACTAAATGTTGAGAACGTGCTAAAGCCTCCGCAAAATCCTATGCCAATTAATAATCTTTGTGTTTCATAATTCCCTGATCGTTGAAAAATAAATCCTGCTAGTAATCCTAAAATAAATGATGCAGCAATATTTATTGTTAATGTTCCCCAAGGAAAAACACTGTTTACTTGTTTCGAAATATAGTTACCTAGTCCGTAGCGTGTAACACTTCCTAATCCACCACCAATAAATATTAAAATGAAATTATTCATTGTTGGTAGATATAATTTGTGGCACTTTAATTTTTTGTTGCAACAATTTTGCAAATGTAAATCCAAGTACAAATCCTACTACCCAACCGCCTAAAATATCGAGTGGATAATGAGCCCCTAAATACATACGACTGTATCCAAGTAAAAGTACATATACAATAAGTGCAACACGAATTTTTTTATTTCCATTTGGTAACATCATCATCATAAATGTTGTGAGCCCAACGCTATTTGCTGCATGTGAACTTACAAATCCATAATCACCACCGCAGTAATCATGAACTAAATGTATCATTCCATTTAGTGAAGGTTCGTGACAAGGACGAAAACGCATTGTCGTATTTTTTATGAACCCTGAAAGTTGATCGCAACCAGCAATAAGTAATGCAACTACTGGTAAAAACCAAAGTGTTTGTTTTTGATAATTGCGATAAAGTGTTGCTAATAATAAAATGTAAAAAGGAATCCAGATAAGTTTGTCGCTCGCCCAAAACATGATGAAATCTAAAAACGCATTGTGCTCTCCGTTTATCCACAGCAAAATTTTTGTGTCAACTATGCGAAGTGATTCTAGCATTACAGCTAATGTTTAACGTGATAAGAATGATCGTTCACTCATCATCTCCCAAAGTAAATCTTTGAGTTGTGTGATTCCTTTTCCTGTTGCTGAAGAAATAAACATAACAGGCATTTTCATTCCATCCGACATAGTATCAATTGGAACTTCTGCTTGCATTGCAATTTGTAATTCTTCATCGAGCAAATCCGCTTTTGTGATTGCAAGAACTCTTCGTTTATCTAAAAGTTCAGGATTATGTTCTTTCAATTCATTCAATAAAACAGCATAATCTTTTTTGAAATCAGAAGAATCTGCCGGAATCATAAAAAGTAAAACGGAGTTGCGTTCAATGTGACGAAGAAAGCGAGCCCCTAATCCTTTTCCTAAATGCGCACCTTCAATAATCCCAGGAATATCGGCCATCACAAACGACTTTCCATCACGGTAAGAAACAATGCCAAGGTTGGGAACGATAGTAGTAAAAGGATAATCGGCAATCTCAGGTTTAGCTGCAGAAACTACTGATAGCAACGTTGATTTTCCTGCGTTTGGAAATCCAACAAGTCCAACATCAGCAAGAACTTTTAATTCTAATATTTTCCATACTTCACC
>JAYVOC010000232.1:0-2273 GCA_043758125.1 Bacteroidota bacterium
GGATAAATTACTAAATCATTTTTTTGTAATTCAAATAAACTTGTGGATGTTGTATCAAGAACTCTAAAGCTTCCCATCATACCATCATCTTCGTGGTGCAGCAAATGACAATGATACATATAGGGCACACTGTCGTTGGAGAAGTCTTCAAATTTTGTGATAAACTCCACATACTGGTTTGGTAAAACTAGTACAACATCTTTTTTACCTCTCTCGTAATTTGGAACAACTCCTCCGTTTACATTGAGAAGATAAAAGTGCATATCGTGAATGTGAAATGGATGTGCAATGCTTGTGTTATTCGTTATTCTCCACTTTTCAGTATTGTTCAAGTAAGTGGTAACATTGATCACATTCATATCAAAATGAAATCCATTAATATTGAATGGCCCTGCAACTTGTCCTAAAGCACTCATCATCGTATCTGGTTGCAAATTAAAATTCCGTGAAACAGTGTAACCAGTCCATGGAGTATTAGTAGTAAGTATTGTTGGTGAAGTGGTAATAGGATTTGCCGTTTGTGTTACAACATTAATTTGCAGAATTCCAAAATCGGCACCATTCAACGGATTCAAATTGTAATCAGGTATAGTGCCTCCCATCATGCCTGTTACTGTTGCAGCACCATAAATTCCATTTGGTAATTCTGAGCTAAAGCTGTTTAAAAATAGGGTTTGTCCATTCATGCCTTGTAAGTCTAAAACTATTTCCGCACGCTCTCCCGGACTTAATAAAATTCTTGTTAGTGCTAAAGCTGAATCTAATAATCCACCATCGCTTGCAATCATTTTAAACGATTTGTTATTGGTAAATCCAAAATTAAATGCACGCATGGATGAGCCATTCAATAATCGTAATCGAATTAATTGTGAAGGGGCATTTAAGTAAGGATGAATTGTTCCATTCACACAAATAGCTGTATCTTCTTCAGTCGAAATAGCGATCTGTGTTAACACATCAAAAGCTTTTGATTGCACAATAATTGGGAAGTCATCAACAGCATACGTTCTAGGTAAATTGAGTGCGGCTTCTGAACTATCTTTAACGATAATCATCCCAGCGATTCCTTTCGAAACATGTAAATCTGTTTTATTATCTCCATGTGGATGATACCAAAATGTTCCAGCACAATTAAGAATCTGAAAGTGTGGACTCCATGTTGTTCCTTGGTTAATTATTTGATGCGGACCGCCATCATCAATGGATGGAACATGTAATCCATGCCAATGAATAGTTGTTGAATTTCCAAAACCAATTAAGTTATTCGTGATATTCATCGTTACCCAATCCCATTTGTTAACGATTAATGTGGGCGCAAGAATATTACCATTAATGCCATAAGTCGGAGTGTTGATACCAGAGTAAAATTGGGTCGTACCATTCTGCACATTTAAATTAAAAACAGATCCACTAATGGCTGGTGGTATAAAAAGTGGATTTTGTGCAACCGTTATTTTGCAAAGAAAAATTCCAATAAAAATTAAAATATATTTATTCATCTTGTAAATGCTAATGTTGTATTATAATTTTCTGCTCTATAATTCCGTCACCATTTATTTTTAAAGTGTAAACTCCATTTAGAAATTCTTCACTTGATAAGGTAATCGAAGATGTAATTGATTTTCCCACAGCAATTGTAGATCCCTTTAGATCAAATATGGAATAGCAAAAACCTGCTTGGTGATTTGTTGTAATGGTAAATTCTTTATTCGAAGGATTGGGATAAAGAAGTGTAGAAGATTTACTTTTTTCATTAATTCCTAATACAGTAAATGACGACATTATAAATGTTAAGGTGTCTTTTAAAGTGGGCGAATTAACATCCCAAACAGCATAACGAATTACTGCCATTCCAGTATCAACATGTGGTGTAATATGTAATAATAGAAATCCATAATCAGTAGGATTAACTGGATCCATCGTGCCGCTGTCGTCGAGAACCGTGCTACATGCAGAGTTATCACAAATGGATGCTTCCCAATTTGCAGGAACATAACTACTAACTTTTTCCCAACTTAAAATAATCGGATTTAGTGAAGTGTTAATTTGAGAAATTGTTAATGTTTGAAGATCTTCGAATACTCCGCTTGCTTGTATGGTATCATTTGGAGACAACAAATAGCTTTGAGAATATAAATTAACAGTAGTCGTAAATAGTACGACTACTGTTAATACTATGTGTTTAATTAATTGAATCATTAGTGTGCTACCGTTAACTTCTGAGTTACAGTTTTTCCATTTACATTTAATCGCACTAAATAATTTCCATTTTG
>JAYVOC010000233.1:0-2544 GCA_043758125.1 Bacteroidota bacterium
GAGTCAACAATATACCAATGACGACGTTTCAAACGAATGGCGTTATCACTATCGTTTTTTATTGTAATGCGGTAGGCAAATACATAATGTGCTTGCGCAGGATTGCTATGTGTGGGTTGGTAAAAGGTTTCTACACTTACCTTTATGCCAGCGGTAACTTCTGTGAACGTGTTCATCATTTTGCTTCTTGAATGTCAAATCTATTGAAGGTTATGATAATTCCAAATCTTTTTTGACCAAACGGTTTTTAAAGGTGGTCAAAGTCGCTTTTTGGATGGAAAAAAATTATTGCTTTCGTGAATTGATAAGCCGATAGCCTACCAAATGATCATACCTAGCAGCAATATCTTTGTAATATACGAAGAAAGCATAATCATTTTCAGTTTCATAATGGCTTCCTTCAGTTTCCGCAATATCAGATGGTAATTTTATCATCGGTTGAAAAATATATTCGTAATTATAATATCCTTGCTTCACTGTAATTGTTTGCTCGTATTGATGTTTTTCCTCATTGTATTTCATCTTCGCCCAAGGTTCTAAATTCCAGTTAGTAAGTTGACCGAAGATGTAAAAACTCCCTGAATCAGCCTCTTCGAGTACCGGTAATTGAAAACTCACATTCACATAATCTCCTTCCAAATCACCGTCACGGTCGTCATAAATCTTTATTAAGTAGCGACCATTAATATCATCTTCCGTTGAATACCGTTGCGTAGATCGGCGCAAATCTGGTTTGAGAATATAGGAGTAATGATGCGTAACACTATCTTGCAAAATTTGCGAAACATATTGCGTTTGAAAACGTGTTGTTCGTAAATCAAAATTGCGAAATTCATTTCCTGCATTAAATAAATTTCCTTCTTCGTAATTATAATCAAGTAAACCATCTAATGCAAATACCGGTTTCAGATTTGTTATTGCTGCATCCCAACGATTATTCTGTACAATGGTAACTTTAATATCTGAGTAAGGATTTGCAACTTTCAATGTATTTAATTGCAGTTTAAAATCTATTTCTTGATGTGTGTTTCGCAAAGAAATTTCGGATGCGCGATGAATGAATGATTGAACTTCTACTTTACTATCAACAACCCAAAATCGTTCAGTAATGATGGATTCATCTGGCTTATCATTTGAATAGATAACAAGTAAATAATTTCCAGATATCATAGGACGCATTTGTGAATTAGGAAACTCTAAGCTATAATGAAAATATTCTTCCAACGTATTAAATGAATGCCGATAATTTATGATATGATCCGTAAAAAATCCATCAATATAATCACTTTCAGAAAGTAATGTCGATGGTTCCCACTTAGCAGTGCAATGTATCCATCGATAACTGTAGTCATTCACTTCTGGTGTTAAGTCGTCAAATGTTAATACTAATTTTTCATCTGTATTTAATTGTATCACAGGATCGGAAAGTGGAAATCCTTTGCGAGAAAGTAGTACCGTTTTTATTTCAGGTTTATAAATATGATTTTCATACCTCAGAAAAGTTGCATTGAAATAATCAGAACTATCTTGAGCAGATAAAGAAATGCTGAAGAAGAGTGTGATACTCAACCAAGATAAAATCAAACGTGGATGAATCATGCAGGATCGGATTCGATAAGTCGTAAATAATGGGACTCCCAATCACTTTCGGCATGCTTCAATTGACGATCGAGGATCTCGAATTCTTGTTGCATCTTTTTATACTTCGCAGCATCTTTAAAAGCTTCAGGTTCACTCATTATTTGCGATAATTTTTCGTGATCCACTTTTATTTTACTTAACGCTTCTTCTAACTTTTTAACTAGTTGATCTAACTTCTGACGATCTCTTTTTTTATCTTTATCCTGTTGAGTATCTTTTTGCGGAGTGGTTTTTACTTTCGCAAGGGCTTCAGCCTTTTCAATTTTTGCCGCTTTGTTGATACTGCTTTCTTTCGCTCTTGCAGTTTCTTTTCGCAATTTTAGATACTCATCATATTCGGCATACGTTCCAGGGTATTCTTTCAATTGGAAATTATCAATCGACCAAATTTTATTTGCAATACGAGATAAGAAATAACGATCATGAGAAATTACAACATAAGAACCTTCGTAGCGATTCAATACATCCACCAATACATTTACACTTGCCATGTCAAGGTGATTCGTTGGCTCATCGAGTAATAGGAAATTTGCTTTTGCTAAAATTGTTTTCGCAAGTGCAACACGCGCACGTTCACCTCCCGACAAAACTTTAATCTTTTTAAATACATCGTCACCTTTTAAAAGAAATGCTCCTAGTAATCCTCGAAGATAAGTGTCGGATTCTTCTGGTGCGAAAGTTTGTAATTCTTCGAGTGCTGTATAATTTCCATTTAAACTTTCCAGCTGATGCTGGGCATAAAATGCAGATACAACATTGTATCCAGGTTCATGTGTTCCATCAAAAGGTTCACTTCCAGTTAACATTCGGAGTAAGGTTGATTTTCCCTTTCCATTTGCACCAACGAAAGCAATTTTATCACCTCTAATAATTTCTGCTTTCGTATCATGAAAAATTATATTG
>JAYVOC010000234.1:0-3283 GCA_043758125.1 Bacteroidota bacterium
CCATCACGATCGTAATTTACTTTTACTTTTATACTGTCATGCATCAATTGCCACTCTGGTGTTATTGCTTCGCCCGAAATATTTAAATCCCATCCTTTCAAGGTATCTAAAGTCAGCTTATATCTTCCTCTTACATCAATAGAATCGTATTCCCTATCAGCATAACGTTTACCTAAAATCCATTGCTCCAAAATAATATTTTCTTTATCAAAAACATCTTTGTTGCTGATGAAAAAACATGCAAGCATTCCTGGCTTCAAACTACCAACACGATCATTGATTTTTAAGATCGATGCAGGAGTTTGTGTTAATGCGGTTAATGCGGCTTCTTTACTTAATCCATAAAGAATTGCTTTCTGAATATTTTTTAGAAAATCTTTTTTATCTTTTAATCCGTAAGTAGTAAAAGCAAATTTTACTCCTGCTTTCTCTAATACACTTCCGTTTGATGGCGCTTCTTCCCATTGTTTTAATTCAGCCAAACTAATATCGATTGCATCATAAGGATTACTTACGTCAAGAGCTTTCGGATAATTTACAGGAATAATAAATGTATCACCTGTCTTTTTTATTTCATCAACACGTTTGTATTCATCACCTGATCCTTTGATCACATAATTTACATTAAATTCTTTTGCAATTTTATCTGCGCGCAAGCCACTCCAAACATCATTCACATCAAAAATTTGTGTTAACTCTTGATTTGAAATCCATGACTCCAATGATATATCGAAATTTTTATTTTTTGATTGCTGATACCATTTCGCATCGCAATAAGTCTGACGTAATAATGCAATCGAACCCATTAATGAAGCTGGATAATCTTGTGTTGATGCTCCTTTGCTAAATGAATAAGTCGCGGCAGCTTTATCTTTTACGATGAGCTCATTTTCTTTTCCTTCGCCTAATGCAACAACAGAAGCTGTGCCGCGAGCGATTCCATCATCCTGCAAAGAAAGTGTTAGTCCAAAGCCTTGCTTACGAAGTTCTGCTGCCTTTTTTGTATCAGCATTAAAATTACGGCTCGCATCAAATTCAGGTTTCAATGCTTGATTCCAACTAAAAGCACCATTCGTTTTAGTATCGTATTGTGGCGCCCTATTTCCTTGTCGTTCTTTTCTTACTTCCGGCAAACCGTAGGTAGTAAACGCATCAATAAAAGAAGGGTAAATCATTTTGCCTTTGAGGTCGTAAACAACGGCTCCTTTGGGGATGATTAAGTTGGTTCCGATGCTAAGAATCTTATCATTTTTAATGACGAGACTTGCATTTTTTAGCAATGTTTTAGGATCTTGCCAGATGTCGGCATGGGTGAAAACATAGTAGATATCGCGTTCATCAGAGAGGCCATAGCGGGGAATTGTGCTCTGCGCCTGCATGTTTTGAGCCGTGATAAATACCGTGAATAACAATGTTAGTATTTTTTTCATACGTGGGTCAAGTGATGCGACGAAGGTAATAGTTTTAGGTCGTAGGGCATTGGCTTCCGGCAACACAATTTAACAACCTTTAAAATGCCAATTTCTCCTCTATTGATGCTCGATATTCCATCACCATCCGCAGCGATTCTTCCAAACCTTAAACAGTTGCCGAAGGACAAAATCGTGCTTGAATATCTCTTAAAGCATCTCTCAGAAAATAGTAGTCCGGAGAAATTTGATTTGATTTCTTCGATCTTTGATATGTATAGAACATCGGCTGGTTTCGATCCGATGGCAATTTCTAAAGGGCGTTTTAAAAGAGTGAAGGCAGCAGATTTCAAGCGCATGATTGCCGAAATTGATCTTGAACTTGGAAGCATTATTAAAACAGATGAGTATGCTCAACTTCAAGCGAAGCAAGTAAATCATTCCGCACTTTTTGATCGCTATCTTTCTTTATCAGATGAAGTAAATATGCATCCGCCAAGTTCAATGCAACATGATGTTGAACAATTTGAAGAAACAATTCATCATCAGGAATCGCAAGAATTATTATTGAGTTTTTATCGTCATCATCATAAATTTTTTGAGGTAACGTATGCAACTTCACATCTTGAATCGTTACTTGAAAAGTATGATCTCATTCAAGAAAAAACAAAGTTACATGCGCGACAGATACGATGCGGTTTTATACTTACATGGCTTGAACAAGAGTTTGTAAAAGGAAAAGCTGATCATGATCGTATTCAACAAGTGTGGGATGAGCTAGGAATTTTACTCACTTCCGAAACAAATAAATTTACTCGTCACGAAATTCTAATTCGTATCATTCGTTGCGGATTACTGACGAATACACCTTCACGTAATTTAGAACAATATTTACTTTATAGTGCCGATAATCTCGAGCAAATAATACATTACAATCCTGATTGTTCGATCTTACTTTACACATCACTTGCGCATCATCATCCAAATGCAAGTATTGATAAAAGAAATGAGTGGCTTCATCAAGCAGAACTTCTTTCACGTGAACAAGGTATTGATGATATACGAGGATATTTTAGATTAATTCGAGCGTTAAATGCTGCTGATCATTTCCATACTGATGAAATTATTCGTCATCTAAATGAAGCGGAACATCAAGTACATCGCACACAAGGAAGAAGTTTTGTTGCAAAAAATACGTGGATACAGATTTGTGAATTTCGTATCATGATGTTTACTTTCTTACACATGAAAAATCCAAATGACTATCCTGCATCAGAATTTGATATTCATATTCGTATCGCTGAAGATCTTGGTAAACATCGGTATGATAATTCTGTTTTAGCATTGGAGTTACGTGGATATAAAAACTTCGTTTCTAAAGATTGGCAATCTGCATTGGAATGTTTTGAACGCGCTTGTTCTTATCGCGAATTGGAACCCGAAAACGATCACTTCTACCTCGATAAATACTTTGTATCTCTCTTAAAAGTGAAAGCCAAAAAGAAAGATGAAAGCATTAAAGAAGCGCTAGTAAAATTGAAAGCATTAGGTTCACCCTTTTTTAAATCTCAAGCAATTGCTTTATGTAATGATGCAGCCGTATTTTTTAAAGAGCATCAAGCCCAAACTTCACAGCTAATAGAATAATATTATAGTCGAGGTTTGTTTTTGAATATACTAAAACAATCTCATAGAAGAATTGTTTGTTTAATGAATTAAAACTTACCTTACATAAATTGCATCTTTGTATCAACGCACTAACATGAAACACTTCTCCATAAAAATTACTACGCTTTCATTTTTGATTGGATTAATCACCATTCTTAACGGATGTCATTCATCATCAGAAAATAAAAACGAAAAGCATATTCCGC
>JAYVOC010000235.1:0-3250 GCA_043758125.1 Bacteroidota bacterium
TCTAAAAAGAAAGTATAGGTTGCAGCATAACGCATTGGCAACTGGGCAGGATGCAAATCCCATCCTTGATAAAATCCATTTCGTAAGGAATGAATCGTATGTCCGAAGCCGAGTTTCCATGCATGATGAACTACTTCTCGATTTTCAATTTCTTGTTCCATCGTTAAGTCATCACCTCTATGCGGACCAACAGGCATTACATTCGTAGCACCATCGGATAACATGATTCCAGTTCCACCTAAAGCAACACGCGTCATGTGATGTGCGAAATCACAAACAGGATGATCCATCGTTTGATATTTCGCAGTGATATTACAAGATGCGGTATAATCGTATGTTCCAAAATGTGCTGCAATGCAACGACCTTTTCCTGCACGTATTAATGCGAGCAAAGGATTTTTTCCATCTGCATCCATCACTGCTTGCGTTGCTTCCACCATCATTTCCATCTTCAATGTTCCTTCTGGTAATTTATAAGCATGCTCAATAATTTCAAATAATTTTACGAGTGCTTCTATCTGTTGAGGAATGGTAACTTTTGGTAACATCACTACAAAATTCTCGGGCATTTTACCACCTGAATTATCCAATAATGTAGAAATAAAAATATCGAGTGTTCGTATTCCTCTTTGTTTTAAATCTTCTGTAAAAGGTTTAATGCGAATTCCAATGAAAGGTGAAATTGTTTTTTCATTCATGCCTTTGGCAAGTTCCATTGCAGCACTAACTGCTGTTGCATCCTCTTCTGCATCGGGACGATTTCCAAATCCATCTTCAAAGTCGATACGAAAATCTTCAACAGCTTCGCGCTCTAATTTCGCAAGCACTTTTTTATAAACTGTGTACGATAACCATGCGCGTTCATTTTTACGATCATCATCCGTCATCTTATCTAAACGACTTTCTAAAGCACGAATCTGTGACTCGATATGTGGAAGCGATTGATGTCCGTTGAGTGATAACACTTTTGCAAACACAGCAAAATTAGGAGCGTAAGTAGTGAAACTTTTCAATGCTGCTTTCCCCATTTTTAATGTGCTGTCCGACTTGAAAAGATTCGCACCACCATAAACAGTATGCACCGCCTGTCGTTGTGCACCATCGCCAGGATATATTTTATTGAATGCAGTATTTGCAATTTGTAAATCGTTATAAACAGATTCTTTTGCTTCTTGAGAAATTGATAATTTCATGCGTTTTAATTTTAATGTGTTCAAACTATTTTTTTGAGCCAAATAAGGGTTCTAGTATAATTTGCTCTAAAATTACAAATTATACTAGAACCTACTAAATATATTTTTAAGATTATTTTTAGTAATTAAAATGTAAAATAGTTATCTTTTATTTTACAAAAATTTATATTTCATAAGCTAATTCTAAAAATGATGATTCATCCTTTAAATTGCAGAAATCATGAATTTGAACTTTATGTGTTGTAAGTAAAGAAAATAATTGTTCCGTTTTTGTATTTCCCGTTTTAAGAATAATTATTTTCGGAGGAATGCCTTTAAGGATTGAAAAATCTACAAAATCATAATCAAAGGTGACAATGCAATAATCATTTTTCTTTGCATAATTCCATATTTCTGTATCTGTTGCATTCAATAAGCCAGCATCAGAAACAGGCTGGCAATCTTTAAATTCAACTTGTAGTTTTCTAACAATTCTGAAAGAAATATTTTGGTCGAAAAGCAATTTCATGAAGCAATTCGAAATTTATGTTCTTTATCTGCAGCAAATGAAAGACAAGCTAAAATTTGAGTTATAGATATTTCTGGATAATCAGATATAATATCTTCATTTGTCATACCTGAAGCTAGCCAAGAAAGTACATCATAAACAGAAATACGTGACCCTTTTATACATGGTTTTCCAAAACGAATATTTGGATTGATTTCTATAAACTCAGCGTAATTCATATTTCAAAGGTAAGAAATTATATTTTATACTACAAATTGCTTTTTAACTTCCCCTATAAGTGGAGTACCCATAAGGATTTAAAAGCAATGGAACATGATAATGAGATTGATCAACAATTTCAAATTCTATTGTTATGCGTGGATAAAATGTTTTGATTTTTTGTATCTGAAAATAAAAAGCAGTTTCAAAAATTAGACGATAATTTCCAACTTTAAGAATCATATCTTCTTTTAATAAATCTGTAATTCTTCCATCATCATTGGTAGTTCCTTCAGCAATCTTTATCCAATGATCTTTGAATTGATGTTCGAGAATTACTGCAACATTTTTTGCAGGACGACCTAATGACGTATCAAGAATATGTGTAGTTAGTTGGCTCATGAAAATAATTTATCAATTCGTAAATGGGTAATTTTATTTTGTTCTTGCATGGCAATTATTATTTCTACTTCAAGAGTATTTTTTAAACGGATTTCAAGTAAAGATAACATTTCACTTGCAGATTTTCCTGTTGCACATACAATGAAAATGTATCCGAATTTTTCTTCGTATAAGTTATTCCCCTGTGATAGTTTTTGCAAAATTAATGAAGAGGCTTCGTCAACTCCTGATTGTTCATTGGATGCCCATTCTTTTGTTGTTGCGAATTTTTCTGCTAATGATTTTATATCTCCTATTTTTGGATGATGTAAAAATGCTTCTCGCCATTCGAGCTCTTCACATTGCAACCAAATTTTATCAGCGTCTGTTTTCAATTCTACAATAGAATGAAATGGTCTTCGCGAAACTAGTTTAGTTGACCATACAGTACTTCCGCAACAATTAAAAAGTAACTGTTGAGCTTCATTGATTGTCATTTTATTAAATTGTTCGATGGTCATTTTTTAATCTTTCCAAATAAACGCATTCTACTAATTCCACCATCAGGGAATATCGATAATCTAACATGAGTAAATGGTCCTCGTTGTTGAATTTCATTTTCAAAATAATGCTCGTGATCTGCTTTCAATTTCGATGTTGGAAGTATCGTTTTCCATTCAATGTTATCGCTAATAATTTTATTTTCTTTCGAGATATCCAATTCACAACCTTCAACAATACAAGTATCAGGATAATTCCCTTTGAAGTGACAAGTGTCAATTAAAATATTTTCTATTGTTGCAAGATGTGCTAATCGTACAATCACCCAATCACGATTATTAGGAGTGCGATTACGTTTTGTTTCCCAACCATCCCCCATATTAATTCCTCGTCCTGGCATAATTAAATTATCCATGTGACTAAAAAACATATCGTTGCATGCAATTGATTTGGCACCATTCACAGCTGC
>JAYVOC010000236.1:0-2759 GCA_043758125.1 Bacteroidota bacterium
GTTTTACTAGTATTCCAACTAGGTCAACCACGAATTTGGATGAGCATGAGTCGTGATGGATTATTGCCTAAAGCATTTTCTCGCGTACATCCAAAATTCGGAACACCAAGTTTTGCAACAATTGTTACTGGATTATTAGTAGGAATTCCTATTTTCTTTATTGATATGGATACGGTTGTCGATCTTTGCTCTATCGGAACTTTATTTGCATTTATTTTAGTTTGTGGTGGTGTATTAATGTTGCAAAATCAAACAGATCTTCCTCGTAAATTTAAAGTTCCATACTTTAATGGTAAGTTCATTGTGCCAATAAGTTTTCTTATCATTCTTGCGTACATTGGATTTTATCAGCAAACATGGGCCTATGAAAATGTAAATCCATTTACAAAACTGGATGCTATTCCAATGTTTATTTTCTTTATCGTTTATGGAGTTTTATCATGGTTTAGTATGAAACGAAATCTTTCTGTAATTCCAGTATTCGGAATATTAACTTGCTTATATCTCATGGCACAAATACGTGTTCATAATTGGATTGGATTTACAATCTGGCTCTTAGTAGGTTTAGTTATTTATTTTTCTTTTGGATACAAAAACAGTAAGTTAAATCACTCATCAATAAAATAATATTTTTAAAAATGCCAATTGCTTTAATTACAGGCGCCAGTTCAGGATTCGGAAGAGCTATCGCACTTAAATTCGCTGAACATGGTTATGATCTAATCATTACTGGAAGACGAAAAGAACGTCTTAATGAATTAGAAGAAATTATTCGTAGCACCTATGAAACGCGTGTATATTCTATCGTATTTGACGTAAGAGATTCCGATGCAGTCGCAACAGAATTAAATGCTATTCCTCATGATTGGAAACTAATTGATGTATTAGTAAATAATGCAGGATTAGCGCAAGGGTTTTCTACTATTCAAGAAGGAAATATAGAAGATTGGGATGTAATGATTGATACCAATATAAAAGGTTTATTATACGTTAGTAGAATTGTATTACCATGGCTGATACAACAAGGAAAAGGTCATGTGATTAATATGAGTTCTATTGCTGGAAAGGAAGCATACTCAAAAGGAAATGTTTATTGCGCTACGAAACATGCTGTTGATGCAATTTCGAAATCAATGCGGATTGATATGTTGCCACACGGTATTCGCGTTACAGCAATTAATCCAGGCGCCGCAGAAACAGAATTCTCTTTAGTAAGATACAAAGGTGACGCAGAACGCGCAGCACAAACCTATAAAGGATTCAAACCATTAGTCGCCGAAGATATTGCAGAAGTAGTTTATTTTGCTGCAAGCCGACCACCACACGTTGTGTTAAATGACATTACTATCACACCGATCGCACAAGCTTCTCCAGCATATTTTCACAAAGAAATTATTTAAGTTTTTCAAATTAATTTTATGAAAAATTATTTACATTTTATAAGAAATGTGAGATTCATCCTTGGTTCTCTATGTATCTTTTGTTTTGGATTCTATTCATGCAAATCAACAGTTGATGCTGATACAGTTTATTTCAATGGAAAAGTGTATACTGTTGATAGTGTTTTCTCTGTTACTCGAGCATTCGCTGTAAAAGATGGAAAAATAATCGCAACTGGAACCAATGAAGAAATTCTAAAATTAAATTACAAATCTAAAATTGATCTAAAACAAAAATTTGTTTACCCAGGTTTTATTGACGCACATTGTCATTTTTATGGATATGCCATTGACCTTCAAAAAACATGGCTCATTGGAACAAAATCATTCAATGAAATTATTGATACGCTTGCAAAATATAAAGAGCGTCGTTTTATGGGATGGATCTTTGCAAGAGGATGGGATCAAAATGATTGGACTATAAAACAATATCCAACTAAAGAAAAATTAGATAGTCTCTTTCCAAACGTCCCTGTTTTTTTGATGCGTATCGATGGTCATGCAGCGATATGTAATCAAAAAGCACTCGATATTGCAGGAGTAACAATCACCACTAAAATTTCTGGCGGTGAAATTATTAAAGAACAAAACAAATTAACGGGACTGCTTATTGATAATGCTGTGGATCTAGTTAAGAATAAAATTCCTGAACCTACATTAGCAAATGAAGCTGCTTCTTTGATGAATGCACAAAAAAATTGTTTTGCTGTAGGATTAACTACCGTTGATGATGCAGGCCTAGATTATAAGGTGATTCAAAGAGTTGATTCTCTGCAAAAAATAGGTCAGCTGAAGATGAGAATTTATGCAATGGTTTTGTATGATTCAATAAATTTTGAACATTATAAGAGTGTCGGAAAACTCAAAACAGATTTTTTAAATGTACGTTCATTTAAATTATATGCTGATGGTGCTTTAGGCTCTCGTGGCGCATGCATGTTACAAACCTACACAGATATGCCTTCGCATTATGGTTTTTTATTGAAAGCAATTGATTCAATCAAAATTGTCGCTTCCGATGCATATCAAATAGGGTTTCAATTAAACACACATTGTATTGGTGATTCTGCAAATCGATTGATGTTAAATATTTATGCCGACCAATTAAAAGGCAAAAATAATTTGCGTTGGCGAATTGAACATGCACAAGTTGTTGATGCTTCTGATATGCATTTGTTTGGTGATTATTCTATCATTCCTTCGGTACAACCTACTCATGCTACTAGCGATATGTATTGGGCAGAAGATCGACTCGGATCATCTCGCATAAAAAATGCGTATCAATACCAGTCATTGTTAAAACAAAATGGAATGCTCGCT
>JAYVOC010000237.1:0-2502 GCA_043758125.1 Bacteroidota bacterium
GCTTCGTCTTTGATGAGTTTGGTATTTTGTTCGCGAGTCAACTTTAATGTGCCAATTTGTTAATATGCTAATGTGCCAATCCCATTAAATAACGTGAAAAGTTATGCCAATGAAAAACAAGAATCGAACTTAAAATCCGTATTCAATTCAAAAATCAATTTTCAAATTAATTTTTACTCTTCAAAAAGAGTTCCGTTATTGCGTTGGTATTTTCTTCCAAGATGTCGGTATGCTTTTTCTGTTACTTCTCTCCCACGCGGTGTGCGCATTAAAAATCCTTCCATGATTAAAAATGGTTCGTAAACTTCTTCAATCGTTCCGCCTTCTTCACCTACCGCTGTTGCAATCGTTGTTAATCCTACAGGACCACCTTTAAATTTATCAATCATCGTAGATAAAATTCTATTATCCATTTCATCTAAACCATAACCATCAACATTCAATGCTTCTAATGCATATTTAGCGATAGCTATATCGATTGTGCCATCACCTTTTATCTGTGCAAAATCGCGAACTCTTCTCAACAATGCATTTGCAATTCGTGGTGTTCCTCTACTTCGTCGTGCGATTTCAAAAGCTGCTTCTTCTTGAATTTCCATTTTCAAAATTTCAGAAGCACGTAATACAATTAATGTTAATCGTTTTGAATCGTAATATTCTAGTCGTGCCGTAATTCCAAATCGTGCACGTAATGGCGACGTTAATAATCCTGATCGTGTTGTTGCGCCAACTAAAGTAAATGGATTTAATTTTATTTGCACTGAGCGTGCATTAGGCCCACTTTCGATCATGATATCGATACGATAATCTTCCATTGCTGAATAAAGATATTCTTCAACGATAGGACTTAAGCGATGAATCTCATCAATAAACAAAACATCATTAGGTTCAAGATTCGTAAGCAATCCTGCTAAGTCACCAGGCTTATCGAGAACTGGTCCAGAAGTAGTTTTAATATTACTTCCCAATTCATTTGTGATGATATGTGCTAATGTTGTTTTACCTAATCCAGGAGGACCGTGTAACAAAACATGATCGAGTGCTTCTCCACGTTGAGCAGCAGCCTTCACAAATATTTTTAAATTCTCAACTACTTTTTCTTGACCAGTAAAATCGGTAAATTCGATGGGGCGCAATGCCTTTTCGATTTCCTTTTCAGCAGGGCTAAGTTTATCCTTCTCGGGATTTAGATGCATGTCGCGCATAGCACAAATATAATCAAAGCAATGCTGCGTTTTGCAATTCCCATGAGACTATTGAACGATCATCTCCAGCAGACAGAAGAATATCATTTCCAGAAAGCCATAAAAGCTTATTAACAGAGTGACGATGGCCCACTTTCTCAGTATTTTCAAGACGTTGCAATACTTCAAATGAATTTGCATCCCATATTTTCACTGTTTTATCACGACTTGCCGTTGCGAAAAAATCTCCTGATTCATGGTATGCAATATCGTAAATTGCATAATTATGAGCAGGAATACTTTCAAGAACTTTCATTGTAAATGCATCCAAAATTTTCAGATGTGCATCTCTTGATCCCGTTAGTAAATATTTTTTATCGTGAGAAAAACAAACTGCATTTACAGAAAAATTTGGTTCATGAATTTGAATTCGATTAAGCAAAATTAAATCAGGAATACTAAGCATTTGTATATATCCTTCACCACAACCAATCACTGCAATATTTTGGTCAATGTTAAATGCGATGCTGCGCAATTTTCCTGAAGAAATTTTAATTCGTTTTATCAGCGAGAAATCTTTACTATCTAAAATGCAACATTCGCCATCACCAGATAACACAAAAAGTTGTTGGTATGCTTTGAGATATTTAATTTCGAAAACTGGCGAAGAAAATAATTGTATTAATCGTTCTTCTGTATTTGTTTCTAAATTGATAATATGTACTTCACCTTTTCCTTGTCCGATAAATAATTTATTGATTTCAGGAATATAACAAAGTGAATAAATTACATCATTTGTTGTAGCAATTAACTGACCATCTTCTTGATCATTAATATTCCATAAAGCAACAATACGATCGCTTCCTGCAGAATAAAATTGGCATGGATTCGCTGCAGTTTCCAATGCATAAATAGATCCTTTATGACCGTTAAATTGTTGTTTGATTTTATAGTGATGCATTTTTACGGTTTCATATTTTAAGAACTACAAAAGTATATTAGTTGACGATAAAACTTCAACTAATATGCAGATATGAACTGTTTAAAAAATTTTCTGCATCTCAGACCTGACTACTTATCGTTTTTTTTGATTAGCAAGCAATTCATTTATGACCTATATTTGGTTGTAAGAAAATTATTACTCATTAAAAACATTTACTCATGAAATACATTTATATATTTTTTATTGTTTGCCTAGTAAATGTAACTATTGCAGTAGCTCAAACAGGTTGTCCTCGTACAACTGCGCAAGTCGACTTATCAGTTAACAATGTTAGAGCAAGACTTTTGGTAGGTGGAGATTTATGGTGGGATCCAA
>JAYVOC010000238.1:0-10702 GCA_043758125.1 Bacteroidota bacterium
GCAGTTGTCCGTACTGCAATAGCAAATGAAAAGCAAGTTTACGGAATATTACGAGGTTATCAAGGAATGATTGAGGATGAATTTATTCCTTTAACATCACGATCCGTTAGCAATATCATTCAACGAGGAGGTACGATTCTTAAGACGGCGCGAAGTAAAGATTTTATGACCGCTGAAGGACGCAAACTTGCCTATCAACATCTTCAGAATCATCAGATAGATGCATTGATTGCTATTGGTGGCGATGGTACTTTTACCGGTGCTGAAATTTTTTGTAATGAATATCCTGATGTTCGAATAATTGGAATCCCAGGTACGATCGACAATGATTTATCTGGTACTGATTTTACGTTGGGGTTTGATACCGCTGTCAATACAACTATTGAAGCGATCGATAAAATTAGAGATACTGCCGCTGCTCATGATCGCTGTTTCTTTATTGAAGTAATGGGACGTGACTCAGGTTGTATTGCGCTATGGGCAGGTGTCGCAGGAGGAGCTGAAGCAATTTTATTACCAGAACACGATACTAACCTTGATGCACTAATTGAAAAACTTGAATTAGGTGCGAAGCGAAATAAATCTAGCAGTATCGTTATCGTCGCGGAAGGTGAAAAAAATGGTGGAGCACAAAATATAGCTCAACAAGTAAAAGCTCGTTTACCAGATTACGAAACTAAAGTAACTGTTTTAGGGCATGTACAACGAGGAGGAAGCCCAACTGCATTCGATCGTATACTTGCTGCAAAGTGCGGTGTAAAATCAATTGAAGCATTATTAGCAGACGAAAACAGAGTTATGGTAGGCATACGTAATAATAAAATGACCTATACTCCCCTTGCTAAAGCTACTAAGCAACATGATCCTCTTGATATGGATTTATACCGAATGATAGCAACTTTATCCATATAAACAAAATGAAATAGATTTCATTGATGCATACTTTTGCATTAATTTCGTCGTTAAACTGTTCGAAAAACTAACCTATGAAAAATAATATTTTATTACTATTTGCTTGCACAATGGTATATTCTGCATCCGCTCAACAAATTTTGTCGAAAAAAGGTTATCCTATTTTGCCCGAAAAAGGTGAATGGAGTGTAGGATTCGACGCCGTTCCCTTTTTGCAATATGCAGGAAATCTCTTTAATGGAAACAATAAAAATGATGCTCCTGAAGCCTCTTATAAAAAAAATAATCCATACACTTTTTCTGGTCTTTATGTTAAAGATGAAAATACTGCTTATCGTGCAAAAATTCGATTAGGATTAAATAGTACGAAAACGGATACTCTTGTTCAAAATTTAGTAAATCCAACATCAGCAGAAAAAGTTGCCGACGAAACCAAAGTGAATGATACTAAAATTACTCTTGGCTTAGGCATTCAAAAATGGAAAGGCCATGGACGTTTAAAAGGAATTTATGGCGCTGAAGGATTAATTTCAATTAGCGGACATAAAACTAAATATACTTATGGTAATCCTTTAAGTAGTCAAAATCAAATAGCAAATCGATTGAAATCAGAAAAAGAAGGAACAGGATTCGGTTTGCAAATACGTGCCTTTTTAGGAGTTGAATATTTCTTTGCACCAAAAATGTCTGTAAGCGCTGAATACGGGTGGGGACCATCAATCAATAGTATCGGATCAGGTGAGGTGCAAAAAGATTCTTGGACTGGAAATAGTGTTAGCACAAGCATTGAAAAAACTGGTAAATCAAGCTCATTTGGTTTTGATATAGATAATGCCGGTGGAGCAATTAATTTGAGCTTGTACTTTTAATTTCGACTATTACTTTTTAAATCAAAGGAGTAATAATTTAGTACTACTTATTTATTTTAAACAATCTTATTAATAAAAAACCTTCAGGATTCTTGAAGGTTTTTTTTATGCTAGATTTTTAATTTCCTAAACTTTTTTGATAATCTTCCCACTTTTGATCTTTGAAGATATTCCCACCAAAATATTTCATAACTGCTTCCAATTGCGGAACTGTTTGATATCCTGCAAGTGGTGATAACAAAACGAATTTCTCATCCATAAAAATAAAACTTGGATAACTCATCTGACCACTTAATAGTGAAAGTGCTAATTCATTAGCCTTATATTCAGGTTTGAATACGAATAATTTATCCTGAAAATGTATTGTATCATGCGTCTCTGCATCAAGTCGAACTGCATAATAATGATCATTCATATATCGAATTATTGATGTATCCTTAAAAGTTGATGCATCCATCTTTTTACACCATCCACACCATGATGTAGAAATATCAATAAATATTTTTTTAGGCGTTACATTACTTTTAGCAACAGCTTGCTCAAAACTCATCCATTGAATGTCATTGGTCTGTTGTAATTTATTTTCTGATTGTCCGTTGCAGGATGCATTTAACAAAACGGTGCTGCTAAGAATAAAGATTATTTTTGATAGTTTCATGAGCTATTGAAGGTAAATTTTAAATTTTAGAAATCACTATTTTACTTCACCCATTAATTTTCTTACAAGAGGAGAAATAGCAATAAGTACCAATCCACTTATCAAAGCGTATATTGCTAATTGATGATAACCTTCCGTATAAGAAATTAATTTCTCCGATAGTGAAGCATTGACTTTTGCTGATACCATTCCAGCTCCAAGTATGCCAGCTGCATATTGACCATAAGCACTAGCAAGAAACCACATACCCATCATTACTCCCTGTAATTTTTGTGGAGAGAGTTTGGTCATGATGGATAATCCGATAGGAGAGAGGCATAACTCCCCAAAGGTAATGATGAAATAGGCAAATGTGAATACATTTAATGAAGTAATTCCTTGGAGATTCGCAAAGAATCGTGTTGCATAAAAAATGTAGAATGCAGCTGATAAAAATAAAAACCCTAAACCAAATTTTATTAGTGTGTTAGGCTCTATTTTTCTTTTGCTCATCCATACCCAAAGCAAACCAAGTAATGGCGCAAAGATGATTACGAAAAGAGCATTAGAAGAGTTATTAACTCCGTTAGGATCTAACTTTATTCCAAGTACATGATTGTCTAAATTATTTGCAGCAAATAAACTTAAGGAGCCACCGCTTTGCTCATAAAAGGCCCAAAACAATATGGAGAATAAAATAAATACCAAAGCAGCAACCAATTTTTTACGTTCCTCAAAGGTGCATTTCGACATCTCATAAAACAAGTAAATTAATGTACACGGACCAATAATATACATAAACCAATCAGTATATTCCGATTTTGCAACCATGATCATGATGACAGGAATTATCAATAGCGAACCAATATATACTGCGTATTCATACCAATTTTTTCCCTTTCCTTCAGCGGGTTTCAATGGTGATAATCCTATTGGTCCCATCGTTCGTTGAGTGAAAATAAATGTGACTAAACTAATCGTCATCACAATAGCGGCTAATCCAAAAGCAAGATTCCAAGAATAACTTTTTGCAATTGCAATACAAGCATATCCGCCAAGTAAAGCACCTACATTTATTCCAGCATAAAAAAGGGAAAAACCAGCATCTCTTCTACTATCATTTTTATGATACAATGCGCCAACCATCGTTGAGATATTGGGCTTAAAAAATCCTGTTCCGATGATGGTAAAACTAATTCCTAAAAAGAAAAATTGTAACGGATCAAATGCAAGGATACAACTTCCGGTAATCATCAACAAACCACCCCAAAAAAGTGATTTTCTAAATCCTAATATTTTATCTGCAAATAATCCACCTATAAAAGTAAATGCATAAACAAAAGCTTGCGTCGCACCATATTGAAGATTCGCAACGTCCTCTTTCATCATTAATTTACTCACCATAAAAACGGTAAGCATACCTCTCATTCCATAGAAACAAAAGCGTTCCCACATTTCCGAAAAGAATAAATACCACAATTGTTTTGGATACTTACCTTTAAAATCTTGAATCTCGTCTAAGGTCATAATGTTGTAGTGTATTTATCAATTATCCTCAAAGTAATTACTTTTATAAATCCTTTCCAAAAAAAAAGCTCCGAAGCACACTGACTTCAGAGCTTTCCTTTGTTGACCAATAATTAATTTACACCATGCATCATTTTCAATAATTTGCGATAAATTGCAAGTAAGATGAGCGATGCTGATCCACTTAAAACAATAAATACGCAGAAGAAAATAAACAGGTTTGATATTTCTATTCCTAAGAAGCTTGGTATATGTGCACCAGCAGTTGCAGGAGCCTCACCAGCGCCAGGAGGGATTAATGCACTCAATGTTCCAGCAAATTTATTCGCCACTGCATTCGCTAAAAACCACGTTCCCATCATTAATGAAGCTAAACGAATAGGAGCTAATTTACTTACCATACTCAAACCAATTGGCGATAAACAAAGCTCACCCATTGTATGTACAATGTATAAAGCAAATAGCCAAAACATAGCAATTTTAGTTGATGGATCAACACCATGAACTGCGTAAGCGATAATTACATATCCAAGTGCTACTAAACCTAATCCAATTGCCATTTTTAGTGGTGAGGAAGGCTCCATATTTACTTTTGCTAACTTACCCCAAAGCATTGTAAAGAAAGGCGCTAGAATGATAATTGCTAATGGATTTATCGATTGGAACCAAGGTGATGGAAATTCTGTTAAATGGATGTCAGCAATTTTATCCATAAAGGTTAATGCAACAATTAATAATATACCAATTACTTGTATTCCAGTAATCGTTTTTTTCGACCATTCAAAGAACCATCCAAATGCTTTTCCTAAAAAGAATATTAGTAGCGAATAAGCACCCGCAATAATAAATTTACTTACGTGAATATCAATTGCTCTATCAACTTGTTGATCTGCAAAAAGCGTTAACGATGCTCCAGCTTGTTCGAAACATGCCCAAAAGAAGATGACAAAGAATGCAAGAATAAATATTACTATGATACGTTCTCTTTCGTCTTTCGTTAATGATTTATCAGTAAGAATAATGATCGGCATTAAAATTAATGAAGCATAAATAAGATATGCTACCAGATCAATACTTGCAATTGTATGTGCGATAGAATCAGGATTCGCAACATTAGCAGCACCAAAAATACCAGCAACAATATTTTGAAAATTTAAGAGTCCAAATATTAATGCTATCGAACCAATAATTACAGAATATGTTTTCATGTCGATTTTAGCAACAGGCATTCCTATAGCTTTTCCATCAGGACCCACAAGATGTTTATTCTTAAGTAATTCAAAGGAGATTAAACTTACTACCATTCCAATTGCTGCAGCAAGGAATCCATATTTGTATTGAGAGAAACCACCACAAACTAGAGGAGAGAAAAATGCTCCCATGTTAATTCCCATGTAAAAAATTGTAAATGCACCATCAATACGTGAATCGTTTTTAGGATACAACTGACCAACCATAGTAGAAATATTTGGTTTGAAAAAACCATTACCAATGATAAGTAACGTAAGTCCCATCCACATGAAAGTAATTGCAGAACCACTTTGAGCACCTTCTATCACTGCATTCCCACTCATATAAAGTAGGAATTGACCTATCGCCATTAAGACACCTCCAATAAGAATACTTCTTCTATTTCCCCAGAATTTATCACAAAGATATCCTCCTAAGAGCGGAGTTAAATACACTAAACCTGTAAAACTGCCGTAAACATTTGAAGCAAGGGCTTTGTCAAAATACAATGCTTTAGTCATGTATAAGATGAAAATGGCTCGCATTCCATAGTAACTAAACCTTTCCCACATCTCTGTGAAGAAGAGTAGGTATAATCCGCGTGGATGTCCTGTATTAGTTGAAGGTGTATTCATAAACAGTTGTTAAATTGATTTTTTATAGGCCACTAATGTAATGAAAAGATTAAACCAACCAAATTGTAAGACATTTGTCGATCCAAAATACCATTTGGTCAATAAAATCTATTCTAAGACCAACATTCTCTACTAATAACATCACTTAATGAGATAGTTTTCGATGGAAACATGAGTAAGAGAATGCTAGATAATTTAGTGAAGTTCCTGATTTCAGAATTCAATAAATTATGCATAAAAGTAGTTCCAGATTAATTACTAGATTATCTTCGTAGCACAAAAATAAAGTATGCTATGTTTGACATGTTAAATAAACTTGGTGATGTAAAAAAAAAGATGGATGAAATAAAACAACGTCTTGATTTAATCACTGTAGAAGGAGATTCTGGCAATGGAGCAGTTAAAGTAATTGTTACTGCCAACAGGAAAGTGAAATCAATTTCCATTAATGATGAACTATTAAAAGTAGAATCAAAAGAAGAACTTCAAGATTTATTAGAAATCGCTTTAAATAGAGCTCTTGAAAATGCTGAAAATGTTTCTGAAACGGAGATGAAAGCAGCAGGTAAAGATTTCCTTCCAGGTTTTCCAGGATTTTAAAAACGAAATTAGTATGACGCACGAAGAAAAATTAAAATTTGTTACAGTAGAATTTCCCAATGAACTGTTAAAGATTGATCCCAATACACCACCTTTATTTGGAAAAATGAATTTTCAACAAATGCTTGAACACATGAGTGATTCGGTAAGAGTAGCAAATGGAAAAACTAAATTTGATCTGCATACTGAACAAGAAAAACTTCCTTTATTTCGTGCTTTCGTATTGTCGGATAAAGAATTTAAACCAAATACCAAAAATGCATTAATGGGAGAGGAGCCTCTTGCAATTAGAAACACATCACTTAAATTAGCGTTCGACGAATTGAATTTAGAGTTGGATGATTTTATAAAATATTTTGCACCAAATCCATCGAACAAATTAATGAATCCGTTTTTCGGACCATTCGATTTTCAAGAATGGACACATTTATTGCACAAGCATTCAACACATCATCTAAATCAATTTAGGTACTAATCTTGGCTTAAGAATTAAATCTAATTTATTTTTTTAGAAAAATCAAATCGAATATTCATCCTTCTTGTTTAATGTAATTAGGTTTCCTGAATTGGGATCTACAAATTTATCTGTGTAGAATAACACGACATGCACATTGGATCCATTGAAAGTAAATTTCCCTTTGCCTTCGAATGTATGATTTAAAGTATCAGTAGCGGTGATACAAAGAAAGGTTTGAGGTGCAAGAAAAATACTATCCTTTACAGCATCATAAAAGAAAACTGGATTGGCCATAAAACAATCTGAAATTTTAAATATTTTACAAAAATTATTTAGTGTATCCGATGAACTTAATGCACCAATCCAATTATGGACGACACCCGATTGTAAATCTGTGGAGGAACAATTATAAATATTGCTAAGTTCTGATAAACTATTTTTCATAATAACTTTCCGAACAACTGAATCTTTGTTTCCATCCGAATCAGTTACTACATAAGAGATATTATATTGTCCTTGCAAATTAATGTTTAAGGGATTCGTAACGATAACTTGTGAAGTAAGATTTCCATCTTCAACATCAAATGCAGAATAACCAACTTCAAAATAGGGAGAATTTAGCGTTATAATTACTGTTTGATTTCCAAATAATGAAATTTTAGGACGAAACTTTAAAGGTTCTGGAATATGTAATTGAAAAGATCGCTGAAATATTTTACCACCGGTTCCTTTTGCAACAACATTTAAATTAAAATATCCAGTATCTGCAACTGAATTTACTTTTATTATTTGTGAAAGTGTTAAGTCAGGTTTAGATGGGTTCGGTGAATAGGATATTTCCACTCCGTTTGGAACTCCAATGGTTGAAAATGTTACATCTTCTATATCACCACCCAAATAATAAATTTTTAATTCCCTAGAAAAAGTATCTCCTAATACTACTGTCGTATCCTTCACTCCAATAAATTTAAAGTCCATTGCATTTTGATCGTTTCCCTCTTTTTTACAAGAAGATATTAATGCGAAAAAAGTTGCAACTATTATTAACTTGACTATTTTTTTCATAATGTCATTCCTAAATTATAGAATAAAAACGAGAAGATATCAGCTTGTTCATCTATCAATTTTCCTGTTGGTTTACCTGATCCATGTCCTGCATTAGTATCAATTCTAATTAGAACTGGATTTTGGCCCTGTTGATGCTCTTGCAATGTAGCAATAAATTTGAACGAATGAGAAGGAACAACTCTATCATCATGATCAGCAGTTGTTACCATCGTAGCAGGATAATTTACTCCAGATTTAATATTATGCAATGGCGAATAAGCATAAATTGCTTTAAATTGAATGGAGTCTTCACTAGAACCATAATCACTTTTCCATGCCCATCCAATTGTGAACTTATGGAATCGTAACATATCCATGACCCCAACTGCAGGCAATGCCACTTTAAATAAGTCTGGTCGTTGTGTCATTACAGCACCAACTAATAATCCCCCATTTGATCGCCCACTAATTGCAAGTTTTTCATGATTTGTATAGCCTTCTTTTATGAGATACTCTGCTGCTGCTATAAAATCATCAAATACATTTTGCTTTTTCAACTTTGTTCCGGCTTGATGCCATTCAGTTCCATATTCTCCACCACCTCTCAAACAAGGCATTGCAAAGATGCCACCCTGTTCCAGAAATACTAATCTTTCTGGTTTAAATTCTGGGGTCTTACTAATATTAAATCCTCCATAACCATAAAGTAAAGTAGGATTTTTTCCGTTTAATGTGTACCCTTTTTTTGCAACAATAAACATTGGAATCTTTGTTCCGTCTTTACTAGTATAAAAAATTTGTTTCGTCTCAAATTGATCTAAATCATAAGGAACGGCAGGCTTAAACATAATAGCAAGAAAATTCTTTTTCATATTGTATCTATAAACCGTGGAAGGGGAAATAAAGCTTGCATAAGAAATAAAAACATTTGTGTCTGATGGAGATCCATTAATTGATTCAACTGTTCCTAAACCAGAAAAAGGAATTTCATACACTTTCGCACCTTCATAATTATAAATGTATACTTTACTAGTCGCATCTTTCATATAATGAACAAGGATTGATTTCCAACAAAATGTTGCTCCTTGTAATATTTCTTTTTGCTCTGGTATAAAATCTTTCCACATATTAACTTGTGGTGAATTAGCATTCATTTTAATAATCTTTTTTTTGTCAGCATTATAATTAGTTATAAAAAATAAATCATCACCTACATTACCAATTAAATCGAAATCGTGCTCAAATGTTTTTACAACTTGAATTAGTTTTGAGGTTGGTTTACTTAAATCCTTTATGTATAAATTATTTCCACTTGTTGATTCAGTACCTGTTATAACAAGAAATTTTTCATCCTCTGTTATACTTGCCGAAAAATTTCTCATTGGATGATTCTTATCTTCAAAAACTAATGAATCCAATTCTTGACTATTCCCAAGCTTATGGTAGTATACTTTATGAAACTCATTTTTTTCTGTATATGCTTTTGACAATGAACTCGCATCATATCTGCTATAGAAAAAACCATCCTTCCACCATGCAATTCCAGAAAATTTAACTTTCGTTAATGTCTCAGGTAACGTCTTCATTGATTTAGTTTCTTTTATTCGAATCACATTCCAATCACTTCCCGATTCACTTAAAACAAATGCCACATGTAACCCATCATTGGAAGGCACTGTTTGACTTATTGCAGTAGTTCCATCTTCCGACAATTTATTAGGATCAAAATATTGGATCGGAACATATTCCATAGTTCGCATGTAATACAAAACAGGTTGATTGTTTTTTACATCTCTTCTATAATAGAAATAACTATTACCCGCTCTAAATGGAGCAGTGTAATTGACGAAGCTCCAATTTCTAATCATTTTTGCCTTTAAACTATCCCGAAAAGGAATCTGCTTTAGATAATTCTCCGTTAAATCATTTTGATTTTTTACCCAATCAGCAGTTTCTGATGAATGATCGTCTTCCAACCACCTGTATGGATCAGCTACTTTAACAGAAAAATAATCATCTACTTGATCTGATTTCCTGGTGATAGGATACTTAATTGGTTGGGAATTGCTTTCTTGAATTGTTAATATTGAAAACAAAAAACAAAGAATTTTTAGACGTCTCATAATTTTGAATTGGCTGCTGCAAAAGAAACACTATTTTCGTGATCATTCTCAGAAATCTTGCCTTAAACTTATAAAATCGGATGAAAAATAACCGAATACCCTTATTAGGGATAATATTGATCACTTTATTTGCTTCTTGTGGAAATAAAACTGCTCCAAAAACAAATGAAGAAGATGCACACTTCGAAAGATTCCGTGATTATTTCGTGGAGTCTCTTTGGAAAATAAGCCCTTCAGATGCCATTTATGCTGGTTATCACAAGTTCGATAGTATCTTGATTGCTCCTTCAGCTGAAAATCGTGAATTCGCAATTAAAGAATACAAAGCATTAGGCGATAGTATAAAAATGTTCGATGAGAAAAAACTGAACGAATTAAATCGAATCGACCTTTGGATGATGAGGGATAAAGTTGATGGGAGTATATGGTATATCAACGAATTTAAAAGCCATGAATGGAATCCAGCAAACTATAATGTAGCTGGTGAATTCGCCGAAATTTTAAATGGATCTTATGATAAATTAGATAATCGTCTGAAAATGTTTTCCCGCAGGTTGGAGCAAGTCCCTGTGTATTACAAAATCGCGAAGTTGCAATTAAAAATGCCTTCAATAGAACATACTGATTTGGCAATTTTACAAATAGATGGATCGATAGATGAAGTT
>JAYVOC010000239.1:0-2181 GCA_043758125.1 Bacteroidota bacterium
GTCAACCGTTGATTTAATATCTTTTTTTGCCATTTTGTTTATACGAAAGAGCGTGCAAGATAGAAAAAAAGGAGGGAGGTGCAAATGGAAAAATTGCCCCCGAAATGGATGTGAAAGGCCACTAATCTTTTAACGTGAATGATGATTGGAGTCGTTCAAATGGGACAACCTACTTCTTGATTTCTAAGCAGACATAAATTAAATTTTTCCACGTTAATCGATAGGCATTTAATTTAAATAAGCACAAAAAAATGGATCAGGATATTCTCCTGATCCATTTTTTTAATGCTTTGAGAAAACTAGTTTGCAATTAGTTTTCCATTGCCAATCATACTTCCGTCAGAAATAATTTTGAAAGTATAAATTCCAGACTGTAAATTATCTCTTTCAATAATTGCCGAGTTATTGATAACAGTATTTCTACTAATTTGTTTTCCGACCATATCATAAACAACAACCTCTGTCCGACTGATTGAACCTAACTTGTCGTTGATGTGAATGGTTGCTATTGATTGAAAAGGGTTGGGCGATACACTGAACGAAACAGCTTTTTGAATGTCTTTTATTCCAACGGTAATGTCTAATGCCCATAATTCCTGCGAATGAACTGGGTCAATAGCAGCAAAAAATAAGGTATTATTCACTTGAGTAAATCCAATCGGAGACGATGAGGCGATTCCCGGATTAATGTCACTTATAAGACTTGTCCCTGCAGCAGTTCCATCTGTTACCCATGGTTCGATTCCATTCACATCATCTTCCGCTGAAAAATAAATTAATCCATTCGCATAGGTAAAGTTTTTTGGAAAAGCGTAGTCATTTGAACCAGGATAAATGTCTTTCAACATCGTTGTTCCTGCTGTAGTTCCATCACTTGTCCATGGTTCTCTTCCATTCACTCCGTCAGTTGCGTTGAAATATAATTTACCATTTACATTTGTCAAATCCATAGGAGGAGAGCCAGCTCCATTGATCGTTTTAACAAGTACAGTTCCTGCAGTTGTACCATCACTTTTCCACAATTGTACATTCACACCACCATCGTTTGCAGTGAAGAATAATGTTCCGTTTACATTTGTTAGATAGGATGGATAAGCATCATTAATACCAGCATTGATGTCTTTTACCATTACGGTTCCAGATGAGGTGCCATCAGTTTTCCAAAGTTCCCAACCATTTATACCATCGTTGGCAGTAAAAAATAAAATTCCATTTACATCCGTTAAAGACCCAGGGTAACTTCCAGACGAACCTGCGAGAATGTCTTTCAACATTATTGTTCCGCTAGTAGTCCCATCACTTTTCCAAAGTTCTACTCCGTTTACACCATCTTCAGCACTAAAAAAAGCAAGATTGTTAGAGGCAACAATTAATGTATTAGTATTTCCAGCCGATCCTGGATTTATATCTTTCACAAGAGAAGTCCCGCCATTGGTGCCATCTGTCTTCCAGACTTCATAGCCATTTACACCATCATCGGCAAGGAAAAAAAGATATCCGTTTGCATTCGCAAGTGGGTTGTTGTTAAAACAAGCATCAGGTGTTCCTGGATTTACATCTTTTACATTGACTGTACCAGCGAGAGTTCCATCTGATTTCCATACTTCTCTGCCGGTTACTCCCCACTCTGTAGCATTGAAAAATAATTCCCCATTGAATATCGTAAGGTTTTGTGGGCTACTTGTAAGTCCTGATGCTCCGATTTCTTTAACCGATACCGTGCCTGCATCTGTGCCATCACTAACATACAATTCATTTCCTAAATAATAATCTGAGGCAGTAAAAAATAACTTTCCACTGAAATTGGTAAGGTTAGCAGGATAACCAGATGCTCCTATTCCAATATCTTTTACAAGATAGGGAACTTGTGCATTGGTAAAGTTTGCTGATATCAGCAATAGCGTAAATAATTTTGTAATTTTTTTGATCATAGTGTTTTTATTTTTATTTTATGTGGTAGTACTGAATTTAAATTTGGCTGGTCATTTATAACGTCAAAGAGAATGCTAAGAAATGATTTTTTTTTAGATAGTAATAGATTATTTTTTTAATTGAATTGAAATAATTCCATTGATAGATAAAACACTAAAAATATAGAGGACAAGTATATGTCATTATTCAACTTTTAAATATATAGATTGAAAATAGAATTCACTTTTGAGAGTTTTGCTGAAGAATGAC
>JAYVOC010000240.1:0-2573 GCA_043758125.1 Bacteroidota bacterium
AGTAAATCCTGCTGATATTCCTACAACTCATAAGGAAAAAATTCAGAAAGAAGATGCCAGAGATAGTAGAAAAATAGCGAAAACATTGAGAAGTGGTGATTTAACTGCGATTCATGTTCCTTGTTTAAAAACACTTGATGACAGAAGTTTAATGCGAACCAGATCAGCATTAGTAAAGGACTTGACACGAAATAAAAATCGCACAAAATCATTTTTATATTTTCACGGTATTGAGATACCTGAGTCTTTTTCAAATCAAAAAGTTTGGTCAAAAAATTTTATTACTTGGCTTAACGCAATTGAAATGCAAGAACCAAGCGGAAAGAACGCTTTAAATGCGATAATTGGAACAAGTATAGATTTACGAGTTTCTGTTTTACGAGTTACTAAACAAATTACAGAATTATCAAAAACAAAAGAATATCAAGAACAAGTAATTTTACTGCGAAGCATACCAGGAATAGGCTTATTAACAGCAATGACATTACTAACAGAGCTTGAAACAATAAATCGTTTTGAAAGTTTAGATAAACTATGTGGGTTCATTGGTTTGGTTCCTTCAACCAGTTCAAGTGGCGATAATGATATTATAGGAGATATAACACCTCGAGGACATAGTGCTTTACGTAGCGCAATTATTGAAAGTGCATGGATTGCTGTACGACTTGATCCAGCATTAACAAAAAGTTATTATGATTATTGCAAACGAATGAAACCTAACAAAGCAATTGTAAGAATTGCAAAAAAATTACTTAGTAGAATCAGATATGTATTAAAAAATAAACAAGCTTATGAATGTGCAGTTGTTAAATAAAAAGAACCACTATAAAAAACATCCTAAAAAGTGAGACTGCTAATTAAGCCTTGCAGTCCCGCAATATTTCGGGATCTGCTTTCGACAGGTCGCAGCTCACTTACTATAAAAATTAAAGCACGGTAATGCAGCCATTAAGGTCTGTTAATAGAAGGATGTTTTTATAGATTTGGTTCATTAAAATAATATAGTAGATCTTTGAGAGAGGAATGAGTTTTTATTAGCCATTTTTGACAACGAATATTATAAAAAAAGCCCTGATTAAAGGGCTTCTAATATTCATCGTCATAAGTACTATTGCTGGTGAGTTGCTCTCCAGCAGAGCTCACGTCCTCTTCGGACTTACATAACAAAATTAAAAATAATTATTAAAAAGTGTCCTAAAACTTGGATTACAACATAGAAGGCTCAGTATGACCTTCTCACACTCATCATATATATTAATAATTCTATAATCGATTATAAATAATTTTAGGCGATTTTATTTTTTCTTCGGAAAAATTAAAAACCTGATCTCATCTCTTTCAATTCTGATGTAATTGATAAGCCAGATAAAAAACAATTGCGGCACTTTTAGATAAAACCTGAAACCACTTGGTATCCCTACATGGGAAAGAGAATACGGTTTCCTCAAACTAGTTGATAACCTTCCTTGTTGTTTTCTCCTCTCAGCTATTTTAAGATAGCGGTTAGTAACAAATCTGTAAAAAAGATTGGAAGGGAAGAAAAAAGTTGGTGCTATTTTCATACGACTTGGAAATAAAAAGGAAGGAAAAATAGTGAAACCGAAATAACCAAAAAAATCAAGCTGAACCCAGTTAGAGAATAGATCATAAGATCCCATTAAAGTATATCTGTCCTGATAAATCTTCATTCTGTCGCTGAAAGCCGTGATAAAATTCTTTTGATAACTATTCCATTTGCGATAATTCATTTTATTATTATGAAAATAATCAACTATCAATTCAGTAAGATTAATAGACTGCTGACAGGTAAATTCAATCCCTGGACTGAATAAAGGATCAACAAATGCAGCTGCATCACCTATCACAACCACACCATCATCATACAGGCGATTACTTAGATAAGGCAATTTAGGTAAGTGTTTGATGGAACCTCTTGTTGCACCTTGTGTAATAAATTTAAGTTGTTCGTCATTTTCTAAATAATCATTAAAGAATTTTTCCGGTTCCGGTTTCCCCAACACATTTTTATCATAGACAACCCCAATGCTGGTTGTTTTGTTATTCAAAGTAATGTGCCACCACCAGCAACCATGTCGCAGAAAATGGATAGTACTTTGTGAAGGAGGGCCAATGGCTTTTTTTTCCCAATACTCCATTTTCACTTTATCCCAATCACTAGTGGGTTTTAGATTTTCGAAATGTGCAAAAGAAGCAGCTGTATCAAAAGTGAGATCTTTGTTTTGCCAACCCAATTTTTTGCCCACTATGCGCTCCGTTCCGGAAGCATCTATGATCCATGTTCCTTGAAATTCAATTTCCTTCTCTTTATGTTTTACACGAATAGTACTGCATAAAGGCGCAAAATTAAACTCCGTTATTTCCGCGGGTCGTAATATTTCAGCGCCCATTTTAACTGCTTCTGCAAGAAGGTCCTCATCAAATAGCTGCCTGTTTAAATGATATCCATTCGCAATGCTTTTCACTGATGGCGATGAAAACTCATCTATTTTTTCAAGCCCAGTTGTGTTATGTTCATTGAACAAAAAGCGAAGTCCGGTTTTAGGAAGTTGTTT
>JAYVOC010000241.1:0-9726 GCA_043758125.1 Bacteroidota bacterium
TATAAAAGATTTAAAACAATAAATTACTCAATAAGAATTCGAATTTGCTCAGTTTTATCAGCAAGTTTGAATTGAAGCATGTAAATCCCACTAGATATTCCACCTACATAAATTTGCATTTGATTGGTACCTGGAATTGCAGGTTTCGTCTTTTTCAAAATTAGTCTGCTTGTTGCGTCAAATAATTGCACTGAATAAACATCTTCCTTTTCTGAATAAAACTCAATTGTTAATTTGTCATTTACTGGATTTGGATATGCAATAAAATTAAATGCTGATTTATTATCACCAATTCGCGGACAGTTTGAAGCAGATATATTATCTAATACACGCGTATTAGAAGTTCCGCATAAATTTGAAGCCTTTACAGTTATCGTTTGACTATTAACTACAGATGATCCAACTACCGTTATACTTTTAGTTCCTTGCCCACTCAAAATCGATAACCCTCTTGTGGTAGTCCAAATATAATTTGAAGTTCCTGTTATTGTAGATACACTATAACCTGAGCCGACATTAGTACATATCGCTAAAGAACCTCCTATTAAACTTGGAAATGCTGGAGCGGCAATTACAGTTATTGATCGAGAAGCTCCGTTTCCACAATTATTTACTGCGGCTACAGTGATGTTTCCTCCAACATAAGTATTGGTAAAATCAACTAGTAAGGATGTTCCCGTATTGGAGCCGATAATACTTACACCTGTTGGAACATTCCAGATATAACTTGATGCTCCAATTACATTTGATGGTATTGAATAAGTAACACTAACCATACCGCACATGCCAGATGTTGGACCCACAATAGATACTGGCGCGGAAAGAAGATTTAATGTAACAATACGAGTTCTAGCCGGGCTGATGCCACAACCATTTGCACTTGAAACACCTACCGTACCACCTGCAAATCCAGCTGAATATTTGACAGAAATAATATTAGAATTTGTACCAGATAATATTGTTGCACCAGTTGGCAATGACCAATTATATCTAATCGAGCGTGCCACTATTGCAATAGAATACGTTGCAATATCACCCGGACAAATTTTATCAGGGCCTGATATAGAACCAGGTTGAACTGGAATTGTAAGCTGAGCTGATATTGATTTTGTGCTAGCTAAACTGCTTACACAACCAAAACTATTTTTAGTTTTAACTCCAACGAACCCTCCTACTCCATTATGAATATATGAATTAATAAAGCTAACATTAATAACAGCAGTTCCTTGCCCTGTTAAAATTGTAACTCCTGGCGGAACTGTCCATGTATAAACTGATGCTCCCAAAACTGCCGCTACACTATATGAGGTAGTAAATGTAGAAGAAGGATTACAAAATTCAGCAGTTCCACTTATTATACCAGCATCGTTTGGCAATGCTTGGAATACTACATTCATTTGATCAATACCTGGAGAACAAGGTAATGCTGCATTTGTAGTTAATGTTAAAATTATTGATCCGTTAGAATAATCTGATAGAGATGGATTATAAATTGCATTTAACGAAGCAGATGATGGAGAAAACAAACCTGTACCACTTGTTGTCCATGTAGCATTTGTAGCACTTCCTCCAATTGAACCTTGCAATAAAATGTTTGTTCCTACACATATTAAAGTATCATATCCAGCAAATGCTGTTGGTGCATTTGTACAACTACCTATACATCCTTCATCAATAGTTCCATTACAATTATCATCAATAAAATTACCACAAACTTCTATTGCAAAAGGATGAATAACTGAATTACTATCGTTACAATCGATAGCACTATTTATAAGAGACGATGAATAATTTACTCCTGGAGAAGTACATGCCATGGTAATTGTTCCATTTGAATATCCATCATGATCTGCATCAAAATACCAGTTAGACAATGGTGTAACATTTATTGTTTTAATTTGTGAAACACTATTGCTACAACTAGCACTATCAACTTGCAATAAACTAATTATTGTATTCAAAGTGGTAGCATTTAATAGTAATGTTGCTTTCCCAAATGCATTCAAAGTGATGACAGAAATTGGATTACTGTTCACTTGATATTTAATAGATCCATTCGCTGGTCCATTAAAAGTTAATGCAATTGTATCACCACTACAAACTGTGTCTTTATTGGAAGATATTGATGCTTGCAACAAAGCAGGATCGTTTAAATTTACATCTGTAGCTGCAATACAACCATTGTGATCAATAACAATGTAATGTGTAGTGCCAGCAACTTGTAAGAATGAACCAATACCACTTTGATAAGGTGTTGTTCCTCCTGATGCACTTACACCAACAGTTGAATTTCCACCATGACAAATTATTAAATTTGGCGCTAATGCACTAATCAATAATGAAGATGGCTCAGCAATTATTACGGAATCTGTATTAACACAACCAATCGAATCAGTTACTTGTAAATAATATTTTCCAGCAGCCAAACCTGTTATTGATGAGGAAGTCAATCCACTAGTATTCCACAAATAACTTACAGGACCAATTGCACCAGTTACAACAGATGAAGCATTTCCATTGGTACCTCCATTACACAAAACATCTACATGACTAATTGTTTGATGAATTGTACAACCAGTGCCTACAACGAATGAAGAACCCATCGATGTACATCCATTTGCATCTGTTACAATAACCGAATAAATGCCTGAAGCATGTGAATTGGGAATGGTATCTGAAGGTGTTGATTTTCCATCACTCCACAAATACATGTATGGTAAAACACCACCTGAAACATGAACAGATAATATAGATTTTATAGAATCTGTTGAAACAGTAAAAGAGGAAACTAATACTGGAGGATTTAATATAATTGTAGCAGCAGTATCAATACAACCATGACTGTCCGTTACCGTTAGAGAATAATTTCCTACTGGTAAATTAATTTGATAATCATTTGTAGAACCATTACTCCATTGGTATCCGTAAGGCGAAACACCACCAGAAGCAGAACCTGAAAGCAAACCAATTTGTGCTCCACAACCAATGTAAGTTCCAAATGCATATGCTATCAATTGTGGCGGTTGATTTACTATTGCATTATCAATCGCTGTACAACCACGCCTATCTGTAACTGTAATAGAATATGTTGATGCTGACAAATTATTTATAATAAAATTTGTAGAATTCGTAGACCACTTGTAAGTGTAACTTGGATCGCCACCAATTGCAACAATTGATGCAGTACCATTCGTATCGCCGAAACAATTTAATGTTGATCCAGTTGTTTGTGTTGAAATCTTTGTTGGTTCTCTAAGACGAATTGAATCTAGCAATTGACAACCATTCGTATCAGTAACTAATAAACGATAGGTTCCTGCAATTAATCCAGTTCTATTTTGTGTTGTTATAGAATCATTCCACCAATAGTGATAAGCTAAATTTCCACCGCTTATAGTTGCATTTATTGCTCCATCAGAAAAGCCAAAACAAGAAATAGGATAACCATTATGATCGAGTGCAATTAATGAACTCACCATTGCTGCGGGTGCATGCAACGTGAATGAACTAGCTATTGAACAACCCTCCGAATCTGCAACAATTACAGCATAATTTCCTTCAAAAAGTGTATCCGCAGTTTGAGTTATTTGGTTATCCGACCAATGATATGTAAACGGACCAGTTCCTCCAAAAGGGTGAGCAGTAATTGCTCCTCTATCTCCATGACATCGAATTTCATTTCCACCAATATACGTTGTAGAATTAAATGATAATGTTAATACTGGTGGCTCAATCAAAGAAATACTTCCATTGCCAATACATCCATTCGCATCTGTTATTGTTACCGAATATGAACCTTGACCAACATTAGAAATTGTTGAAGTTGTTGCGCTTGTATTCCACAAATAATTGTAGGGCGCAGTTCCTCCCGCAGAAGTTGTGACACTACCATCCGAAACTCCATAACAACTTGTATTGAATCCTCGAGTATTTTTCGGACTCGATAATATCGGACTTACTAAAGTTGGTTGAGTGATAATAAATGTTGTGTCACTTTTACAACCGATATTATCAGTTACTTCAACAGAATAAACTGAAGCGATGAGCGAAGAAATACTTGCAGATGTTGAGCCTGTATTCCAAGAATAATTGTACGGCGCAACAGTTCCCATTCCTGTAGCAATTAACGCAGCGTCATTTCCCCCATGGCATAAAACAGAACTCGTTTGAGAAACATGAATCAATGGAAGTGGAACAACATTTACTGCTATACTATTTGTCATCCTACTACATCCAGTTAAAGTATCAATGATTTCAGCAGAATAAGTTCCACTAGAATAAACGTTATAAGTATATCCACTTATAGGTAAGTAAAATGTTTGACCCGTTTGATAATTATAGGAAGCATACAAAATGACAGATCCATTCAAGTACCAATGATAAATTGAATTGGGATCGCCTGATGTGTTTAGTGTAACGTAATTACCTTGGCAAACAGTAGTAGATCCCCCAGCTGAAATCAATCCATTAGGTAATGGATTTACAATAACTGAGATTGGCGATGATATAGAGCAACAACCATTCACATCTGTTACAGAAACGGTAAAAATTCCCGCGGTTGTAATTCCATTAATTGATGCAGTAGTAGATCCATTCGACCACAAATAAGTGCCAATTGGTTGTGCTGTTAGATTAACATTTTCACCTTGGCAAAAAGTAGTTGGTTTATTACTACTTATACTTGCAGTAGGATGAAACGATACTAATGTTGGTATTGATGTATTAGTACAACCGTTGACATCCGTAATTGTTATAGTGTAATATCCTGAAACTGCTGCAGTAATTTGTTGTGTTGATGAACCTTGCGACCATTGATAAGTTATAGCAGGGGTACTCTTTAAAATTGTATTTGCACCAACGCATAATGTGGTACCGCCATTTGCACTAATAACAGGTTGTGCTGCTGAATTAACAACCACAACAATTGCATTTGTCATTAAAGTACATCCTGTTAACGTATCGATATCCATCGCTGAAAATGATCCACTACTTGTTGCGGTATAGGAATATCCTTCTACATTGTAATATACATATTGACTACTATATATATTCCATACAGCATACATTAATGGTTGTCCATTTTGATACCATTGATATTTTGTATGTGCAACACCAGATGTGTTAATCGTAACCGAACTTCCATTACAAAATGTAGTTGATCCGTTCGGAATAATGACACCAACTGGCAATGGATTCACATGAATAGCAACAGCAGTTGTATCATTACAACCACCAGCTAGTTCAGTGACGATCACCCATGCGCTATCATTAGTTGTGTTAACATTTATTGATTGAGAAGTAGATCCATTAAACCATAAATAACTTACACCTGAATTAGGATGTGCCGTTAATTGAACGGAAGCATCAGCACAAAATGTTAATGGACTATTAGCAGTAATGGTAGCAACAGGATGTACCTCAACTACAATTGGTATCGACCATGCTTTACAACCATACTGATTGAAAACAGTATCAACAAAAATTCCTGAATGGGTAATATATTGAGAAGAAGTTATTGCTCCATTATTCCATATATTATTTAGCGATGCACTTGAAGTAAGGGTTAATGCTCCTCCGTTACAAAAACTTAACGCACCACTTGATGTAACAATTGGAATTGGCGGTAATGGATTGACAATAACTGATGTTAATAATGAGCTAGCAGTACATCCATCACTATCTACAATAGCAACATTATAATTACCAGTTGAATTAACTAATATACTTTTTGTTGTAGCACCATTCGACCAACTATAACTTGAGGAAGAATTAGCAACTAAATTAACTCTTGCATCAGCACAAAAAACAGTTGGTCCATTAGGAGTAATTGTTGCATTAGCTACTGGAAATTTATGTACTGAAGTATATTGTGATGAAATCGAACATCCATTGGCATTTGTTACAACAATATTATAGCTACCACTTGTATCAGTAGTTATTGATGAAGATGTTTGACCACTACTCCATAATAAATTACCAGCAGAAGCACACGATAAAGTTAAATTTATTCCAGGGCAAAAATCTAATGATCCACTACTTGTAATTACAGGAATAGAAGGTTGTGTAAGCATATTAATGTTTACTGAAGAAGTACCAGTACATCCAAGTAAATCACTTACCGTAACTGAATAAATTCCACCTAAACTAACTACAATTTTAGAAGTAGTAGCACCACCAGTCCATTGATAAGAATTAAAACCAGATGTAGCAATCAAGCTATCTGTTTTTCCCTGACAGAAATTAGCATTAGAAAAAATATTTACAATCGGATTATGCTTATCAATATTTACAACTGAAGATGCACCAGGACAATTTGTAGCATCAGTAGCAATAACAATATACGATCCTGAATTTTTCACTGTAATGCTAGAAGTTGTAGCAATCACAGAATTATTACTGATCCATTGATACGAATTAAATCCAGGAGTTGCTACCAAAATAGTACTATCACCATTACAAAAACTTAAAGGACGTTGATTAGTAACTACAGGAGTTGGCGTGCTTGCACATGGAGAAACTAAAAGAGCAGTTGTAAAATATGAACCCCAATTTGTATCACGTCCTTTCATTCTTACATTAAGTTTATGTAGTCCGATTGGAATTCCAACGCTTAACAAAGTAGCTTGTGCTTGTTCAATTGCGTTATTGAAATTTCCATTCATTCCAATTACAATTAACGGTGGAAAATTATCAATGCTCACTTCCCCTTCTACAACTTTAAGATCACGAGCATTAATAGGATTCTCAATTGATATTGCTGTTGTAAAAGCTTTACCCCAATTACCTGCAACATCTTTTACACGTACACATAAATTATGTAATCCAACTGGCATCAATGCGATTGAAGATTTATAAACACTTTCAATAGCGTTATCGAATGCACCATCAAATGCCAATAATGTTGTAGTATTTTGAGTTGTATCATTATCCCAATAAAGTTGGCCAGCTGATACATTAATATTTCGATATGCAATTGGCCCTTCAACACTAAGAGCAGTGGTAAATGTTGGTCCCCAACCGTTAGCTGAATCACGCAATTGAATGTTAATTGTATGCATACCAACTGATGGCGCTGCAAGCGACTTAAACACTGTTTCAAAAGCATCATTAAAAGCACCATCAAAGGCGATCATATTTGGTAAGGATGGAACATTTGCATCATACCAAACACGGCCATCAATAACTTTAATGCTTCTATCAACTTTAATTTGCTTTTCTACACTTATTGCAGTTGTGAAAGCTGGACTATAATGACCTGTATTATCCATTACTTCCACGCTTAAAGTATGCAATCCAGAAACTGAAAAAGTTGCTATTGCAGATGACTGAACGAATGTATTAATTGCATTAGTAGCATTTCCATTCAAGAAAATTAATCCTGTTGCTGACGATGAATTTCCATCCCAGTAAACTCTAGCGAATGATGCTGAAAGAGTACGCGCTGTAATTAAATTTTCAATGCTTACTGCAGTTGTAAACGGAGGGCTGTATTGTGAATTATTATCCAATACTTGAACAGACAATGTATGCAAACCTGCAGTTGCAAAAGAATTTATTGGAGTAGATTGAACAAAAGAATTAATTGCATTCGATGCATTACCATTAAAGATAATTAATGCTGAAGCACCTGCTATATTATTATCCCAATAAACACGTGCAATCGAAGCCGAAATATTCCTTGCAGTGATTGCATTTTCAACACTTATTGCCGAGGTAAAAACCGTTCCCCAATGTCCGAGTGAATCTTGCATACGAATATTAAATGTATGCAACCCTGCTGACAAATTTATTGATGATGATCTTACTGCAGTTTGTATTGCATAATTAGGGCTTCCTTGTAAGCTAATAGATGTACCAAGGCCCTGCCCAGGCTCAATATCCCAGTAATATTCTGCTGCTGTTATTTTTCCTCTACCTACTTGAGCAAATAGACTGGATGAAATAAGCAACATGAATACGAGTATTTTCGTCAGACTTTTCATGCTGTTTCGATTTAGAAATAAGGAGGAGAAAACCATTATTTATCATAACCGTCAGCACGTACATTGATCGTTCCATTTACAAGTACTCTTCTTGGTGCTACCATATAAAAAACGCGCGCCCAATCGTTAGCTCCATTTGGAAAATAATTATCTAACGTGAATGATCCACCATAAGCACCTACATCATTTCTAGTTAAATTAATATCTACAAATGCTGAATCAGGATTGCCAGCGTTAATTGCATTTGATGCCGGTACAGTAGTAGTAATTTTTCCATTTGCATCTAATGTTGTATTCGTTAGAACGATGTTTGTTCCATCATTAGTAAATCCCGAAATTGCAAGAGAAGTAATCAAATTATAGTGCACGGAAAAAGTTCCACCATTACAGTAAACATATTGATAATTTACAATAGGAGAAGAAACTAAATTGTTTTGAATTTCTGTGTATGCTGATGCCGCAGTCGCACAAGCAATTCCATAATACATATAATATGAAGTACTTAATTTTTGAATAGTATTATTTACAATAAGGTTGGTTCCTGCATTTGAATTTTTACTTGTAATTACATTAATTCCATATCCATAATAATAAGGATATGGGAAATAAATAAAATTATTTAAGATTTGGAAATATTGAGAAGTAGATCCCCAATATATTCCACTCATTGAAGGACTGGTATTGATAACTGTAATTTTATTTCCAATTATTAAGATAGAATCTGTTGATGCAATGGCATCTGTACTAACATGAATACCATAAACCGCAGCAGAAATTGTTGTATTAATTACATTACCTAGTACTCGACCGAAGTTTACATAAACAGAATTACCCGTATACGAATTGGCAACAGTAACATTATAATTATTTGCATCAAAAAATACTCCTCCATTTATTATTGAGTCGTTAATAACATTTACTACACAACGATTACCTGCGGGAGCGTTTACTACTGTTTGTATAGATCCAGTAACAAGTTTCATCTCCATGATTGAAACACTCATTCCTGCTGCTGCAGGTGTGATATTGACATTCGCATCTACAGTAAAATATGCTCCTTCATTAGCAGAAAGTATTTGAATACTTTTTGTAAGAGTAATTGTTCCTTCTGAATATGCTGCACCTGTTGATATTGGATATACGATTATTCGATCTCCAGAATTTGCAGCTGAGACGGCAGCATTAATTGTTGGATATGCACCACCAGCTCCTCCCGATGAAACAATTAAATCAGTTGCATTCAGTTTTCCTATTAATAAGAAGCAGATTGCGAATAAGCGAATTTGTAGAGAACGATTCATATATATGTTTTTTATTATTTACACTATTTATTTGGATACTAAGTATTCACTCGAGAGAACTCATTTAAACAATTCATTTATAAAATGAAATTCATTACAATTTAAAGTTTGACAATAATTTTCATCTATTTAATAAAATTCTTTTACCAAGAATGAAAGTAGAATTCACTCCTTCAAAGTTCTGACGATTTGCAAAGCAGCGCCATACCCTTTTAGTAGTATTTTGGTATCAGTATTAGTACGTATTGCATTTATGAAAATTGATATTGAAAAAAAAGATTTAATTTGATTTAAAGAAATATTCCAATCTAAAATAACTTGAAATAACTGTAAATATTAAAAACAAAAAAAGTCCATCATTTCTGATGAACTTTTTCTTTGACCTTGCGGTCCGGACGGGACTCGAACCCGCGACCCCATGCGTGACAGGCATGTATTCTAAC
>JAYVOC010000242.1:0-4423 GCA_043758125.1 Bacteroidota bacterium
TTTCTTCTAACGATTTTCTTCCATCTGCGCTAATTTTCATTCCATTCTTTTCGAAACTTATTAACATGTCGCGCACAAATTTTTTCTGTGAAGCATTTAGAGTTTTAGCATTTTCAGATTCCGAATATTGTTTTAAGTTATTGTATAGTTTCTCATTTAAAATAAGGTTACTATAATAAACCGATAACTGATCACTACCAAGTTCTGCTGCATTCCTAGAACTATCATCAACATACACTTCTTTAATCGTTCCAAGTTTGTTTAACAAATCAGAAATGTCATATTGCAACTCATCATAACCCATCAAAGTATTATCAACTGTTTGCTTCCCTTTCGTTTCATTAATCAATCTTTGAATGCGTTGGTCAGAAATGTAAATGACAGTCTTAACCGCATCTCTTATTATCGAAGCACTCACCTTGTCAAATAATATTGGTGAATTAGAATGTATTAATAATAAGTTAGGCGTAACCTCTGAAAAAGATTGGAAGTTGAAGCAAACAAGTGAAATGAATAATAAGAAGACCTTACGTGATTTGTTCATGAATTATGGTTGTTTGTGGTTGTCTGATTTAGCTTAATACACTTGTTTATGATTCAAATATTAGGTTGTCGAAAATAGTAAAAAAACAAACAATAAAATTATTCAACTGTTTTCTTCTAAAAAGCTCTTCTTTGTTCGATTATACTGTTGAAAGGCACAGTAATCGGAAAAATGCAGTTAATTGCTGCTCATGAAAATTTAAATTGTTATGGACTATTTTTAAAAAGTAAAGTAGGTACTTTATAACTTGAATCCATCATTATTTTAAAATTGAAATTTTACGTTGAAATATGTTCTTGATACTTTGCAGCTCTAAAAGATAATTTCCATTTGATAAATTAGAAACATCTAAAATAAGTATTGGCGTATCCATACTATTAGAAAAAATATTTTTTGAAATTACTACCGCACCATCTGAATTAAATAATCGCAATGTTACATTTGCTAGCTCTTCTGGATAAATGATATTTAAGTGTGTTGTTGCTGGATTCGGGTAAACAAATAAATCTAGTTTAATACTATTGATGGAAACTGCTTTTATATTTCCTGTACTACTTTTTCCATCATAATCAACTTGCCTTAATTGATAATAGGAAATTCCTGTTAAAGGTGATAAATCTGCAAATGAATAATTATGCAATTGTTGAGAAGTACCAGCTCCTTTAACTTGTCCAATCTTTTCAAACTGTTTACCATTTTTACTGCGCAAAACTTCAAAATAATCATTGTTTAATTCAGTTGCAGTAATCCATTCACAAACTACCTTTTTATTTTCCACTGCCTTAGCATCAAAACTTAACAATTCAATCGGCAGCGGACTTGACGACGATGAAAGTGTCCATATCGGATTGTAAACATTTACATTATTAACGGTAACAGTATTTGAAATTGTATTTGCGATTCCTGATGGAGGTGTTGTCCATGTTGAACCATTATTTGATTGCGTTTGTAATTGCGATTCATTAAGCGTATTCGTGCTTCCTCCACTTAAATCCCATTCGTTATCACGATAAGTAAATGTTAAATTGCTTGTTGGTACTGTAGTATAATTTCCAGTATTAAATATCCAATAACGATCCAATGTATTCGGACTATTATCCAAACCTCCATTATTAATTAAAGATGTTAATCCTGTTGGATAAGGAAGATTATTGGGTGTTGAATTTGTTGCTGTTGGATACGTTGCAATGGAAATGAAACCATTTGTTCCAATACCCGCAGTAGTAACATTAAAATTTACAGGCAGATAATTTCCCGATGCATTATTTCCAAATGGAAAAATAAAATTTGTTCCTGTTATAGCATTGCTAATATTCCATTTTAAAATTCCATAGCCTAAAAGTGGTGATGTTTCACTAATAATATATCCAGTACTTCGTGAAATTGAATTGCTAGAAGAATTATTTTGTGTTATCATTTGAGAATTCAAATCAATAAACCCAGCTCCAATAGAAAGTATTCCAGAAGGTGTTGCGTAGTTACCTCCAACAGAAACATTTTGTAATAATTTTTTATTTCCAATTCCTGCTATTGTTAAATTATTAAATGCCGTTGTATTCGATCCTCCAATATTTTGATTATTCCCATTTAAAATTACTGTTCCTTGTGAAAAACCAAAGCAATTATTCGTTGAATTATTTGACCAATCTCCAGAGCAATCTATCGTTCCTGAATTGTTGATTGCACTTGTCCCGTTATTAAGTATGTTTCCTTTAACAGTTAGTTGAGCACCATTGGTTATCGTCCATGGAACATTATTATTCGTCAGCAATTGACAAAATGAATTGTTGCAAACAAAAAATAATAATATACAAACAAGATATTTTTTCATTGTTCGTAGGTAATTAAAATACGAAAAGGTTTAGATAATATACTTGCTGAATTTCCAGTCTTATTCCAAATGATAATATTTGATGTTGTTATATAATAATCGTACTCATAACCAACAGAAGCATTGTAAGATGGAGGCACACTACTTCCCAATGCATAATCAACCCAAATATTTACTGCTAATATTTTTGAACTTAATAAACCGTGTGCAATATTTATAGTACCACCTTGTGCTGCATTAGTTGTTCCTGTAAATTTCAACATTTTAATTGCTGGTGCATTTGATCCAGCTTTTGTGAAACCATTTATTTCGAGCTCGGCAGAAGGTGCCGAAACGCCGATACCAACTTTTACAGCATTTGCACCTATCCCGCCAAGCACTAAAGAATTATTTGTTGTAACAATACTATTTGCACCAATTGCTGTTGCATTTGTTAATGAAGCAACGCCATCAGCTTTATAACCTAAAAAAGTATTGTTGTTTCCTGATAAATTATTAATAGCACATTTATATCCAATGCTTGTATTAAAACTACCTGTGCTAAATTCGCTCGACTCTGATCCAACAAAAGTATTTTCAACTCCACTACTATTTGTTTGTCCGCACAAATATCCAATCATTGTATTATTGGCACCTGATGAATTTTGATTCCCTGAATATGCACCAAAGAATGAATTATTATTTGAAAGATTTAGGATCCCACTATTAATACCAAAAAAAGAATTCGCTGTACCAACTACGTTGTTAAATCCGGAAGAAGCGCCATAGAATGAATTCCCATCAGCAATCGAATTAGAATATCCTGCGCTACTTCCAGTAAAAGTATTGTTACTTCCCAATGAATTAAAACGTCCTGAATATGCTCCAGTAAACATATTACTGTAGCCGCTTGTATTTGTCACTCCACTTTCTGATCCAAAAAATGAATTGGAACTACCAGTATTATTATAACCTGTTTCAGCACCAAAAAATGAATTGTAATTTCCAGTAGCTCCCAATGATCCTGATTGATATCCAACAAAAGTATTTTCAGTAGACGAAGTGATAGTTTTTCCAGCATTATATCCAATAAATATAGATTCATGTGTAGCATTTCCACAATTATATCCAGCATTCGTTCCTACAAAAATATTTGCAAAGGACATTAAAGAAGAGAAACCAGATTTCACACCAATAAAAATATTATCACCTCCTGCTGTATTATTATATCCTGCCTTTGATCCCATAAAACAATTAGCACTACTGTTCACACTTAAAAATCCTGCTGAATCACCCACAAAACTATTGTCGCTTGATCCCATGCCAACACCTGCATTTGTTCCCACTAAAATATTTCTAAATCCTCCACTAGAAATTGATAGAACAGGATTATTTTTTATTCGATAATTATTTGAAAAAAGTGTAAGATTTATATTTCCATTAACATCTAATTTTTGTAATGGAACAGGTAAACCAACTCCTACATTTCCATTTCCTTTTATCCTAACATTTTCTGAGAATGAAGTACTTGTCCCATAACCAAAAACAAAATCATCAGTAGCCGTTGCAGTGTACAATTGAAAAGTGCTTGGCTGAACTCCGATTCCATAATTGGTTGTTGCTCCTTGCCAAAAACATATTCTACTTCCTAATGCATTTCCAAATGTTAGTTTATGTTGCGGTGATGTTGTTCCGATACCAACATTACCATTTCTATCAATTCGCATTTTCTCAATGCTACTTCCACCTGTTGTTTGAAATAAAATATTACCTCTTAAAAAATTAGGTGCTACAGCACTATCAACACCAAAAACAATTGCACTTGCATTATTAAAATTGTTACCATCATATCCTCTTCCAACTACAGTTCCGGTCCAATCACCATTTGATATTACTGTTGGTGATGCCAATGTTCCATTTTGCTTGTGAAATATTAATTGTGGATATGCTGATGATGCTCCTGCAGTATGAATCATTAAATCACTATTTGATCCATCTTCATCAGCGATTTCTAATTTTGCATACGCATAACTTAGTCCTGGTGTTGATGTTCCTATTCCAACTTTTTT
>JAYVOC010000243.1:0-31185 GCA_043758125.1 Bacteroidota bacterium
TCCAAATGTATCAATACCAGCGATACCATCACGAGCTAATGTAACATCGTAACTATTTAGCTCGAGATAATTTTTCAAAACGTTGCCGAAATTAATATCATCTTCTACTAATAATATTTTAGCTTTTATTGTTTGCATAATTATAAAATATAATTTGGTAACTGTACAGTAAATGTGCTTCCTTTATTAGGTTCGCTAATAACAGTAATACTTCCATCATGTGATTCTACAATGGCTTTAACATAACTTAATCCTAACCCAAAGCCTTTTACGTCGTGAATATTCCCTGATGTTGCCCTATAAAATGTTTCAAACACACGCCGTTGAACTTCTTTAGTCATACCTATTCCATGATCTGTTACACTAATCATCAAATAATTATTTTCGTTCCAAGATTTTATTTGAACCAAAGGATTCTCAGGAGAATATTTTGTCGCATTATCAATTAAATTAGTAAACACATTTAATAAATGGTTTGAATCAGCATTCACATGAGCGTTTGTGGCATCTAATTGTAATTCAATTTTCCCTTCTCGCTGTTCTACTGGTAAAAAAGCAGACCCCACAGCATGATGAATAATATCATGAACATCAGAAATTTCTTTTCGTAGTGCTAATTCACCTTTATCAATTTGTGCCATCTGTAATACATGCTCCACTTGATTCAACATTCGCTGATTTTCATCTTTAATTACAGAAGTAAAATAATCTAGCTTTTCATAATTTCCATAAACTCGAGGATCACGAATGGATTCATTTGCAATCGCTATTGTAGCAATTGGTGTTTTAAATTCATGAGTCATATTATTTATGAAATCATTTTTAATCTCAGCAAGTTTTTTTTGTTTTAAGACGGTGGTTAATGTATAAATAAAACCTATGATCATTATCAATGTAAAAATAATTGAACTTGCAATAAGAGGCCACATTCCACATAATAAATAATTAAACTTATTTGGAAAAGTTAAAATTAATTGTTCATTTCGCTTGAAAAAATCATTTGGAAAAAGTGGTAAACGAAAATTTGATATTACTATGCTAGAAGTGTCATTCATGAACTTCGAATAAATTAATTTTCCCTTAAGTGGGTTAGCGATACCAAAATTATATGGTTGATCAATTTCGTGATTATAAAGTTCAGAATGAATTATTGAGTCAAGAGTTATCGAATCAATTCTACTGAAAATATTTCCGTTATGATCTGCAACTTGAAAAGTAAACTTTTGCATCATCGTATTTAATTTACGCATTTTAGAGCGCATCCTCTTTTCCGTTTCACTAGCTAATGAATCAAATCGAGCTTCTTCTTGTACTAGATTCTGCTCTTGACTTTTCATTTCAATAGCATAAACTTCTTTTGATTGAACATCTTTTTCAACACGAATATCAATAGTTGCAGTATCAGGATTAAGGCGTAAATCACCATCAGGATAACGACGATGACGAAGTTCACGAAGATTCACAATTTGTTGGTTAACTGCCTTGGCGAAATTGCTAATCTCAGTTGGTGGTCCTGGAGGAGGAGGAGGGCCAGGTGGTGATTGTATTAATTCATTCAAAACTTCCTCAGTAGAATCATCACTCGAAAAAGATGAGTTACTAGAATCAGCAGTACTCATGAATTTATGAACTACAATCTTCATATTTTCTTTTTGCTCCACTTGATCCACAATATTATTCATGGCAAGCATTACATTCTGACCAAACTGCTGTTCCTTCAATTGCAAATCATGCCTTATCCAATACGATTGAAGAGCAATCAATCCTAACATGGCTAGACTCATCAATACTACAGTAGACCAGAATCTTCTCTTATTCATCATTCCAAAAATACGATTTGATTCAATGTCAAAATTTCCATTAACTTGACATTAACTTTGTTTAACTTGCTATTAACGCATAGAGCATGAAATATAATGTACTATTGTCAAATATAAAAAAACGATGAAACTACTCTACAAAATTTTAATGCTCTGCACTACACTCTTTGTTGCTGCAAATAGCAATGCACAAGATTCGAAGAAGCAAGAGAAAACCAAATCGCATATTGTGATTGTTAACAATGAAAATGGAAAAGAAACGCGAATTGATACCACTTTTTCGAGTGAGGTTGCAATGAAAGAATTTCTTAAAGATCATGATATGGATGCGCCAAATCCTCCAGAGCCTCCAATTCCACCGGATGCAGTTGCACCACCCAAACCTCCAATGCCACCTAGCTCCCAACGGAAAGAATCGCATCGTGGAAAAGAAGTTGTTTACAATTACCGTTACAATTATGACGACGATGAAAACGAAAATGATGCGCTTATTATTTCATTTGATAAAAAAGAATTTAGTAAAATAATTGATCAACTTAACAATACAATAAGTGAGCTCGAGAAAGATAAAAACGTAACTCAGAAGTCCATTCAAAAGGAAATTAATGATCTTAAAAAATCAGTAAATGATTTGTCGGAAAAAACAAAATTAATGCATAAAACCGTAAAAAAAGTAATTATCAAGGATACTGAAAAAGAATAAAAATTACGTTTATTATATTTGTTTTATTACCGGGATACCTAAAACATATCCCGGTTTTTACTTTTATTAAAGATCAGTTATTAATCGAAAGCATTTTAAAATGAATTAAGAATTGTTTGCGTTTTCTTCAATAAGGAATTTTCTTGCTTTTAAAAGATATCCATTTCCTTTAGTCATTACATGCACTATTAAATGCTCAATACTAATTGGAGAACCTTCCGATAAATCAGCAATATTAGAATGACGAATTCCATGTCCATCAACTATAATGATTAATCCAGAACCAATAGCTTCTAAACTATCATTTCCACGAATTATCACTCCTGTATCTTCACCTAATCCAATTCCAATGCATGAAGGATTGGAAGCAACAGCTTGTGCTAATCTACCGAATCGTCCACGTTTATCAAAATGCGAATCTATAATTACATCTTTAATAAAAGCAAGACCCGTAGTAATTTTCACTTCTCCTTTTACGAGCGCACCTGCACTACTACCTTGGTAAATCATAGTATTACTCATCGCCATTGCGCCAGCAGAAGTACCAGCGATAACTATTTCTTCGTCAATAAATCGTTGATGCAATGTTGATAAAATTTCAGTGCCACCAAAAATAGTACTTAAACGAAGTTGATTTCCGCCAGTCATCATTACACCATCACACTCTTGTATACGCTTAATAAATTCTGGATTTTGAGTATCGGCTCTATTCTTAATATGCATAATTTGGATGTTGGTACAACCAATTTTAGTAAATGCATGTAAATAATTTTCACCAACTTCTTCTGGGATACTGGATGCAGTTGTTATAACTTCTATATGAGAGTTTTTCTGATTCTTCGTCTCATGAGCAATCCTAGAGAGTATCTGTAATTCGAAAAAATTGAGATTATTTTTCTGTTGGAAATTGGGTTCTGGCTCTGTCCCTTTATCTTCGTTTCCGCCAATCGCGATTAACTTTCCTTTCGGTAATGTCATATTCTTTTATTAATTCTGCTAAGTTAAGGCTCTGAACCAATGCAAGTCAAGAAATCATTTTTTCCTAATGCTTGGTAGAGTACGAAACTATTTCTATTTTCAGCGTCCACTGGATGAGTTGCTCCGGTTTTATCAACAAAAAAAATTGAATAACCCATTTTAATTATACCCTATGAAGATTCGTGAGATTCGTGCCATGCGTGGCCCCAATTATTGGTCAATTCGTCGTCATAAACTTATTGTGATGAAGCTCGACCTCGAGGAAATGGAAGAAAAACCAAGTAATAGTATTGATGGCTTTTCGGAAAGGATGGAAGCAATGTTTCCTACCATGTATTCACATGAATGCTCTGAGTCACAACCTGGTGGCTTTTTTAAGCGCGTAAAAGATGGTACCTGGATGGGTCATGTTGTGGAACATATAGCCTTAGAAATTCAAACTCTTGCTGGAATGGATGTTGGTTTTGGCAGAACTCGGTCAGCTTCCGAATACGGAGTTTATAATGTCGTTTTTTCCTACATGGAAGAAAAAGTAGGCATCTATGCCGCGAAATCTGCCGTTCGAATTACACAATCTTTAGCTGATAACATTCCTTATGACCTCGAAGCAGACATTCAACAGATGCGTGAAATAAGAGAAGACAATCGCCTTGGACCTAGTACAGGATCGATCGTTGAGGAAGCTCAAGCAAAAGGAATTCCTTGGATTCGCCTAAATCGACATTCTTTAGTGATGCTTGGATATGGTGTGAATCAAAAACGAATTCAAGCAACGGTAACAAGTAATACAAGTAGCATTGCTGTAGAAATTGCATGCGATAAAGAAGACACAAAAAATTTACTCGAAGCAGCGAATATCCCAGTTCCAAAAGGAAGAATTATTTATGATGAAGATGATTTGAAAGATGCAATTGTATCTATTAATTATCCGATCGTGATTAAACCAATAAATGGAAATCACGGACGTGGAGCTACAATAAATATTCGTAATTGGGAAGATGCTGTAGAAGCTTTAGCTGCTGCCAAGAAAATTTCGCGATCAGTAATTTGCGAAAAATATATTACTGGATTTGATCATCGCTTGCTGGTTATAAATTACAAATTTGTTGCTGCTGCAAAACGTACTCCTGCAGCTGTTAAAGGTGACGGTGTTTCATCCATACAAAAATTAATTGATGAAGTAAATAAAGATCCTCGTCGCGGTTATGGTCATGAAAAAGTATTGACATCAATTAAAGTGGATGATAATACAACAAATATTCTTGCAGAAAAAAATCTTACACTGGAAAGTATTTTGCCTGTTAATGAAATTTTATTTTTGAAATCTACTGCTAATATTTCTACTGGTGGAACAGCAACAGATGTAACTGATTTAGTACATCCACATAATGTTTTTATGGCTGAACGAATCGCAAAAATTGTTGGACTTGATATTTGCGGTATTGATATAATGACCGATGATTTAAGTGAACCAATTGCTGATTCACAAGGAGCAATTCTTGAAGTAAATGCAGCACCAGGATTCAGAATGCACCTCGCACCAACAGAAGGTTTACCACGTAATGTTGCCGATCCAGTTATTGAAATGTTATTCCCTCCTGGAAGTAGTTATCGAATTCCAATTGTTGCTGTTACTGGAACAAATGGTAAAACAACTACTACACGATTGCTTGCGCACATGGCAAAAACTGCTGGATATAAAGTTGGATTTACTACTACTGACGGAATTTATATTCAAAATATCATGATGCAACGGGGTGATTGTACTGGGCCACAAAGTGCAGAATTTGTATTGAAAGATCCTACTGTTGATTTTGCTGTTTTAGAATGTGCTCGAGGAGGAATTTTACGTGCTGGCTTAGGATTCGGTCAATGTGATATTGGCATAGTAACGAATGTTGCTGCAGATCATTTAGGATTAAAAGATATCAATTCACTCGATGATATGGCACGTGTAAAATCAGTAGTTCCAGAAGCAGTACGACCTGGAGGTTATGCGATTTTAAATGCCGATGATGAACTTGTTGCTAACATGGCGAAAGGGTTACATAGTAATGTTGCTTATTTCAGCATGGATGAAAAAAATCCATTGATTCGTGAACATTGTGATAAAGGTGGATTGGCTGCTATTGCAGAAAATGGCTACATCACAATTTGCAAAGGAAATTGGAAAATTAGAGTTGATAAGATTGTCAATATTCCACTTACCTTCAGAGGGAAAGCAGTATTCATGATTCAAAATATTTTACCGGCAGTTCTTACTGGATTTATTCGCAATTTTGAAATGGAAGATATTCGTCTTGCCTTAGAAACATTTATTCCTTCTCCAGTTCAAACTCCAGGAAGAATGAACATGTTTGAATTCAAGAAGTTTACTGTAATGGTTGACTACGCACATAACCCAGCCGGTTTCCAAGCTATTGGGCGATTCCTCGAAAAGATTGAAGCCAAACCAAAGATGGGAATCATAGCTGGCGTAGGTGATCGTCGTGATGAAGATATTATTTTGTTAGGAACTTTAGCTGCAAAAATGTTTGATGAAGTAGTTGTTCGTCAGGACAGAAATTTAAGAGGAAGAAGTGAAAGCGAAATCATCGACCTGATGCTTAAAGGAATTTACAGTGTAGATCCAAATAAAAAAGTTACTGTTATTCCTAGTGAACCAGAAGCCATTGACTATGCATTTAAAAATGCAAAAAAAGGAGCATTTATCTGTATCTGTAGTGATGTTGTTCCTGATGCACTTGAGCAAGTAATGCGCTATAAAGATGACGAAGATAAATTCGAAATTACTGCTGATGATATTCCTAATTTACAAGAAAATAGAAGTGCTGAAAAACAAAGCTAATTTTAATGATCAATAGATTTATTCAAGTGAGTAATTTATTGATAAGATCTAAAAAGTCTCGACAATGTCGAGACTTTTTTTTATTGAATCAGGTTTTCACACCACTATTAATTACAAATTTTTAATGTTGAGTAATAGATTTTTTTTTCGTCGTAAAATAGTTGCCTATCGTCGATGAAAAACAATATTTTGTATGGGAAAATAATTTTATTAAATATATGTTAATGAGCTAGGAATTATTATTTGTTACTATATATTTGTATAGACAGATAATGAGCAAATTCTTACTATATTTTTTATTATTCTTTACATCATTTGCATATTCTGCGGATACCACCAAAGTATGCACTGCGACGAGAGTAACTATTGCTCCTAAAATTAATGGTAATCTTGATGACATTGTATGGCAACAAGGAATACCTGTTGGGAATTTCACACAACGTAGTCCTTTTGATAACCAACCCGAATCGCAGCATACTGAAGTGAAAATTATTTATACGGATTATGCTATTTACATTGGAGCTGAAATGCACGATACTTCACCCGATAGTATCTTGCAACAACTAGGAAAACGTGATCAAAATGATTTAAATGCTGATCGCTTTTTTTTCAAAATTGACACCTATCATAATGAACAAGATGCATTTCAATTTGGTGTTTCTGCATCTGGAATTCAATTTGATTCTAAATTTAGCGATAATACTTTTGATGCGGTTTGGACTAGTTCAGTTAGCGTTACAAAAAACGGATGGACAGTAGAAATGGAAATTCCTTATTCTGCTATTCGCTTTCCAAAAAAGGAAATACAAGAATGGGGTTTGCAATTCAACAGAGAAATACGTCGTAATAGAGAATTTGATCTTTGGTCGTACGTGCCAAAAACAGCAGCTAATATTCAAAGTTACTGGGGAACATTAGTAGGTATTTCTAACGTTGAAACGCCAGTTCGCCTTTCGCTTATTCCATACGTTGGTGCTTCGTATGAACATGCTCCAGATTATGATGATACTGGAAATTATAAATATAGTAATAGCACATCCTATAATTATGGAGCAGATATCAAATATGGAATTGATGACCGTTTTACACTCGATATGTCGTTGCTACCTGACTTTGGACAAGTACAATCTGATAAGACAGTAAAGAATTTAAGTTACCAGGAAACGATCTACGATGAGAATCGTCCATTCTTTAAAGAAGGAACTGATTTATTTAGCAAAGGAAATTTATTCTACTCAAGAAGAATTGGCAAAACACCATCAAACTATTATTCAGTTTACGACAATATAAAAGACGGTGAAATAGTAGAAGAAAATCCCAATAAGGTAAAGCTAATTAATGCTACTAAAATATCGGGAAGAACAGATCGTGGATTAGGTTTAGGATTTTTTAATGCACTTACAAATAATGCTTATGCAAAAATAAAATCACAAGATGGAAGTACAAGAAAAATTTTAACTGAACCTCTTACAAATTATAATATCCTTGTGTTAGATCAACAATTTAAAAACAACTCAGACATATATCTTATAAATACCAGCACTTTACGTTCTGGAGAATTTACCAATGCGAATGTTACAGGTGCAGGAGTTAAAATAAGTAATAGAAAAAGTACTTATGATATAAAAAGTGAAGGTTTTATTAGCCAGAATTATTTCAAAAAAATAGAAAATTATCAATATAATTCGAATCAATTAATAGGTTATAAATATCTACTTGGCGTTGATAAACTTGGTGGAAATTTCAACTATGGAATCAGTAGAACTGTTCGAGATACAAATTATAGAAGTACTGATTTAGGATATTATGAGAATGTTGGGCAGAATGAGAATAATGGATATTTCGATTTCAATTTATATAATCCGTGGGGATTTATTCGTGAATCCTTTAACAATGTTCAAATTAATTATTCTACTGATTTTAAAACAGGAAAAGTTGGTTATAATGAAATACGAATGAATTTATTTATAAATACATTAAGTTATAATGGGTTCTTTTTGAATGGAGGAATTCAACCAATTAGACCTTATGATTATTATGAATCAAGAACTCCTGGCAGAGTTTTTCATGGATACAATTACTTTTATCTCAATGGTGGTATAAGTTCAGATTATAGAAAATCATTAGCGATTGATTACAGTTTTCAAGTTTCAAATTTCTTGAATCGCTTTAAAGGGGAAGGTTATAAAAACGCAATTAGCCTTAGAGTACGACCATCAGACAAATTATTTATAATCTATAACTTCATTAGTGATTTTGATCCTTATAATTTAGGATATGCAAACACTACTTCTGACGGTACGATAATTTTTGGTACCAGAAAAATTGATACTTGGGTTAATGAAGTAAATTGCAATTTCATCTTTACAAAAGATATGAGCATTTCTTTAATTGGTCGTCATTATTGGAATACAGGTAAATATAGAAGCTACTATTCACTTTTAGCTGATGGTGAACTAACAGAAAATAGCACGTATAATCAAAATAATGATTTCAATTTTAATGCATTCAATATAGATTTTGTTTATGAATGGAGATTTTCTCCAGGAAGTATTTTGAATTTCATTTATAAAAACGGTATTCAAAACGAATCTGAACTTATCACTTTAGATTATGGTAAAAATTTTCATAATGTTTTTCAATCTCCACAAACGAATACTTTCGCAGTGAAGCTACTTTATTATTTAGATTATCAAAAAATTCATACTAAGAAAAATATTCCATAATTGTATCTGTTGTAACTTTCTATTGCAATAAGTAAAATTCAAATCAATAATTATGAAAAAAATATTACTATTATTTACTTTCATTTTGTTTCAACAAACAATTATTGCCCAGCGAAATGGTGTATTTTTATTAAAAGGAAATGTAGATTTTAAACTCAGTTATAACACTTGCATCTATGATAAAGTTTATGATGATGATGGTGAAAAAAAATCTATTGCTAAAACGCAAAGCTCAATAAGTAGTCTTGAAATTAGAGGTGGTATAACTAACAAAATTAATGCAATAATAGAATTGCCTTATATAATTAACAAAGTAAATGGTACACCAACAAATTCATCATCAAAAAGTATTTCTACTCACTATTCCTCTACAGGAGATTTAGACTTAGGCATTGAATATTTATTTATCAATAATGATCCCTTAAAAATAATAATAGGTCTTCATCAAAGTATTGGTACTGGGAATAACAACCAGCAAATAGGTTTGAATACTGGTTACAAAGATTATCATGAGCAACTAAAAATCAAATTGGCATTTGAACCATCTACTAAGTGGAATTTTATTTCTTATGTAGGATTCACTAATCATAATTTGGGCTATGGCGATGAAATATCAGGAAAGATTGAATTAAATATTATTGCATTAAAAAATCTTTGGTTTAATGTTCGTGTGGAAGGAATTCAACCATTAGAGAATGGTGATAAAATCAACAAACCTTTTGCAAATGGCAAACAAATTTCGGATGGATTATTCTATGGATTGTATGGTCAAAATAGGGGCTATTTTAGGTTTAGTCCTGAGTTACATTATGAGTTCACAAAAAATTGGGGAACTTTTATATCAATAAAAAAATGTTTCATCGGACAAGAATATCAATCAGGAGTTACTTATGAATTTGGTTTGCACTATCAACTTGTACCAAATTAATTATAAGTGATTTTAATTTATTAATAATTCGTTATATTTTGGGTAAAATAAAAAACATAAAGATCATAAATGTAAAATATACCAAAAGTACAGAGAAACAAAATCTTTCGAAGCTATTAAAACTATAGCCCTCATATCGCTTAAGCAATTGCACCATTGATTTTTGTTCTTTCATTCTGTATAAAGATTATAACATAAAGTTAATCCTTTCGTACTATTAGTAGTTAATAAAATATTCAATATTGCTAATTTTTTTACAATAATCATGTACAATTTTAGTTAATATCAATACGAATTCAATACAAATTTGAAGCTAACAAAGGCCACAGAAATTATCAATATTGTTATAAATAAGTGAACAATATTTCCAGGTTGTTGTAACCAATGACGTTTAAACATCCACAATAGCTTTTGCTGTTGCAACCAAGTTAAACGTGCTAAATATTCTCTTTGCGATGTTTTATATGATGATTCTGTAATAATTCTATTAATAACACGTTTAAACCGTTTATTTTCTTTTTCACAAGTAATTTCAAAATGAGTATCATCGAAATAGAAAGACCTGCCAGCTTCTTCAATTGGCAATTTGCCTAGCTTCTTGATTTGCTTCCCATCAAGCACTAACTGACCCCCATACTCGAAGTACTTCCCTTTGTCGAGGTAATAGAACTTAGTTTTTATTTTCATTTTACAGCCATGTTTAGATGTAGCTATCCTCTTTGAGGAATCAATTAATTAGAATGTTTTTGGGCTGAAAGGTGTAAACTAGGAAGTAAAAAAGTCCGTAATCACGAGTGTAATATAGCTTTATACTGCAATATATACAACATCTTTCTTTTATAAATCCAAAATATTATCGGTAATATACAAGTGGTTCTAATAAAATGGAATCATGTTTAAATTTATACCCTCAAAAGGTCAATTTAAATATTAAAGAGGCTATTTCAATTGAAAAAAATAGTTGAAAATCCACTTTAACAAAATTATAACAATTTATACCTTATAAACTGTTGAAAGATTCATGATTACAACAGGGAAGATTATTAAATTTGCCTAGCAAAATAAAAAAAATATGCGTCTAAGAAACATCATCGTCTCCATTCTACTGTTTTGTAGCTTCTCAACATTTCAAACCAAGGCTGCAGCGATTCCTGGTTATGAACTTCATTTTAAAATTGAAGGATTAAAAGATTCATTATGTTTTTTAGCCAATTATTACGGTGACAAGCAATATTTAAAGGATTCTACGAAAGCCGATGCTAATGGTAATATAATTTTTAAAGGGAAGGAAGACCTTCCTGGTGGAATATATCTCTTCGTTTTTCCTAACAAAACCTATTTTGAATTACTCATCGATAAGAATCAACATTTCTCTATGGAATGTGATATGAATAATGTGGTTTCCTCTATGAAAATAAAAGGCTCTGATGACAATACCCTTTTCTATCAATACCTCAATTTTATTCAAAACAAATCCAAAGAAGTAGAGCCACTAAAAAGTGAGCGTATAAAAATTGCCGACCAAAAACAAAAAACGGATTCTATTGATGCGAAAATAAAAGCAATTGACGAAGCCGTTTCTAGCTACAAAATTAATTTCGCTAAAGATCATCCAGGTAATATTCTTGCGGCAATCTTTAGAGCATCTCAGGATCCTGTTGTTCCTGAAATTCCAACTCTTCCTAATGGTGCAAAAGATTCAACTTTTGCTTTCCGATATTATAAAAAACATTATTTCGACACTTTCGACTTTGCAGATGAAAGAGTTTTAAGAAGTCCTGTTTACAATAATAAATTATCCTATTATGTAAAGAATCTTATTATTCAAATACCTGATTCTATTATACCAGAAACAGATAGTCTTATCAAAAAGGCAGAAGGAAATAAAGAGACTTATAAATACATGATATGGTTTCTAACAAACACCTATGAAACTTCCAATATTATGGGTATGGATGAAGTATTTGTGCATTTAGTAAGGAACAATTACACGAAAGAAAAAGCTTATTGGGTGGATGCCGCAACACTTTACAAAATACAAGATAGAGCTGATGTTTTGGAGCCAATTTTACTTGGAAAAAAATCAAAGAACCTAATTCTTGCTGATACAAGTGGAAATTATCAATCTATGTATAATTTAAACGGACCTTATACTATTCTTTATTTTTGGGATCCAGATTGTGGTCATTGTAAAAAAGCTACTCCAAAAGTTTTAGCCTACTACGAAAAAGTTAAGTCCAAAGGAGTAAAAGTATTTGCAATAAATTCCGCTGTAGAAGAAGAAAAATGGAAAAAATACATCATCGAAAATAAATTGGATTGGACAAATGTTGCAGATCTGCATACGCAAAATAATTTTCGACATGAATTCGACATCTCAACAACACCTCAAATTTTCATTCTTGATAAAGATAAAAAAATCATAGCGAAGAAAATTGACGAAGACACGATGGAAAAAATATTGGATAACGAATTAGAAAAGAAATCTAAATAAGTATTTTATTATTTCTCTCTAAATAAGAAGTTATTATTATTCCATATAATAAACTAGCGATCGCAATGATAATTAAATGTCGAGGTACGTTTTGATTAAGTCCAAGTGCAACTCTCACCACTGAAAGTATTAAAGCAATAAGAAATACTTTACCCCAATAATATCTATACTTCAAAAACAATAACCATTGTCTCTTATCTAACAATGCTTTTCTATCAATAATTACACTTAGTACTGTAACCAATCCTAACATAGTACAAACGTACCATAGCACATAACACCAACGTATGTTATGTCCAGCAATGTGTGCGTAGTCAATCAATACAGGAATTCTTTTCACCATAAAACCTTTTGAATGACAAAACGAATCCCATACTAGGTGACTCATGATTCCAACGAATGCGGAAACAGTAAATATCAAATAGTTTTTTCGAAACCAGTCAACGAAATTATGAATAGTTGACGCTTTATATTTCGATTTTAAAAATGGTAATTTTTGCAATAAATTTTTTCTAATAAAGGAATGCCACGCAAAAGCAATTAAGAATGTCATCGGCAAATTAAAAACTAGTATTCCAAAAAATGAATGACTGATATATGAACCTGAATTCATCCACATAAAATATTCTGCATCTGGAACCATGCTCCCAATGATGAGTGCTGTCCATGAAATATACTTAGGATTTATCCAACGAGCAGGAAATAATATGGCTGTGTGAGCCGGTGTAAATGGCATAATTACAGGATTGTAAATTCCGTACGGCGATTTTGAGAGCGCCCCTCTTCCGTATCATTTGAAGCAATGGGCTTACTTTTACCGTAACCTTTATACGTCAATCTAACTGAAGAGATTCCCTCCTTAACAAGAAAATCGTAAACAGCTTTTGCTCTGCTTTCAGATAATAACTGATTTAGTTTGGGATCACCAGTGCTATCAGTATGTCCGCTAACTTCAATACGAATAGAAGAATTAATATTTAAAAATGATTTAAGTTTTGCTAATTCCGAATTCGATTCCGTTTTCAAATCATACTTATTGACATCAAAAAAAATATTTTTTAATACCACATGTTCACCAGCTTTAGGCTTATGCAATTTTATAAGTAAATCATAAGCATGTTGTTTATCAGTAGCTTCTTTACATTCAAAATAATCGGAATAAAATAAATATTGCTCTTTGTTTACATTCAACATATAATTTTTTCCAGCGGGTAATGATGCTAAAAACTCACCTCGCTTTTGATCTGTTGAATTTGATAACACCACTTTTCCTGACGTAACATCGATCACTTCAAACTGCGCTGATAATGGCAAATTTGTTTCTGCATCAACAACTTTTGCTTTAAGATAACTCACTAATAAAGGTTGCGCAGCAGGATATAAATCGAAACTATACAAATCCAAACTACCGAAACCTCCTGCCCTATTACTTGCGAAATACGCTTTCTTTCCATCGGCACTTACTACCAAACTATTCTCATCACCAGAAGTGTTAATTGGGTATCCAAGATTCATTGCAGGACCCCAAGTGCCATCAGGTTGACGACGACTCAAGAAAATATCCAACCCTCCCATTCCAGGTAAACCATTTGAAGTGAAATACAATGTTTGATTATCGGGGTGAATAAAAACTGATTCTTCTTTTCCAATTGTATTGATGTTATCGTTTAATCTTTTCGGCTCCGACCAATGATGATCCGCTTGAAATTCACTGTAATAAATATCGTCTTGCTGTGAACCATGATCACGCGAATAAGAACCGCGAATAAAATACAATGTCTTTCCATCAGAAGAGAATGATGGTTGCGTTTCCCAATCGCCAGTATTAATTGGTGGTCCGATATTCATTGGCTTCGACCAAGAACCATCTGCAACTCTTTGTGATAAATAAATATCGCATCGACCTTTTCCATCGCTGCGATCACAAGCTGCAAAAAACAATAATCGTCCATCAGCAGAAATACTTGGAGCACCTTCATTCAAAATTGAATTTAAGGGTGAACCTGCATTCAGTGCTTGTTGCCATGATGTATCTTTTTTACTACTCAAATAAAAATCTTCTTGATGACCTTCCATCGCTTGTCGATCAGGAATATCTCTCGTAAAAATAATTTCGTTTTGATCAACAGTAAACGATGGAAAATATTCGGCATTAGCAGAGTTAATTGCTGGGCCCATATTAATTGGATTAAAGGGAACAGGATGTTTTAACGCTTCAATTGCAAATTCACAATTCTTAATTCCTTGGTCTACCAAAATAGTTTTCTCCGGATATATGTCCTTCACTAATTTTTTATAGTTTTTAAAATCTTCTAAAGCACGATCATACTTTGAAGTTTTCATTTCTAATCGAGCCAACTGATAAAAATTATTGGGGAAAAAAGTGGGATTGATATCAATGGCTTTGTTGTAACGTAAAATTGCAGCTTCATAATCTCCTTGTTCAGCTAATACTTCTGCTAAAATTACATGTGCTTCAATAAAATTGGGATCTTTATCTATAGCTTGTAAAAATGAACGAATCGCCTTTTCAAAATCACGCTGATCATAATATTTTGTTCCATTTTCAAATGCATTAATTGCCGATTTTGAAGTGGTAGAATAACGAGGAGTTTGTGCATCTGCGATTTGAATTGAAAATAAAATCACAACAAGAAAAAAAAATTCTCTTAAATATTTTATGTCTATAAATTTGCTAATTAGATTCATGAATTGCATTAATTATTTTTAGAATAAAAATTTTTATTGAAAACCAAATTTAGAATCATACTATGGCACATTAATAATTTTATGCGTTTGTAAAGATATTCTCCACTTAGGATTATGTTTAATGTAATCAATAATTTGCGGCATGATTGTATCAAACTTACTGAATTCTGGTTGCAATAATAATTCGCAATTTGAATTAACTTTTTGCGCTTGCTCTTCTGCCCATTTAAAATCACTAGCATTATAAATTACTACTTTCAATTCATGTGCTTCAATGATCGATTCAGCTAAAGGTGCTTTGAATTTCTTTGGTGAAACACAAACCCAATCAATTTCTCCTGATAAAGGATATGCTCCTGATGTTTCAATAGCAATTTCGAATCCTTCTTCTTTTAGTAAACGTGAAAGCGGTATCAAATCGTACATGCATGGTTCACCTCCAGTAATCACAACGAATCTTCCTTTTTCTGCAGATGCCTTTTTAACAATTTCATCTACAGAAAATAATGGATGAGCATCTGCATTCCAGGATCCTTTTACATCACACCAAACACATCCTACATCGCATCCGCCTAAGCGAATAAAATAGGCAGCACGACCAGTTTGAATTCCTTCTCCTTGAATGGTGTAGAAAGATTCCATTACAGGAAGCATTAATCCTTGCTTCAACTTAATTGGAGATACTTCCTGCATTATTATAAATTACTTTTTGAGCTGCTAGCAAGGTATTTTGCAAAAGTCCGATGATGGTCATGGGTCCTACTCCACCCGGAACTGGAGTGATGTAACTGCATTTTTCGGCAACGTTTTTAAAATCCACATCGCCAACTAATCTAAAACCAGATTTTGTTTCGGATGATGTAATTCGTGTCATTCCAACATCAATTACAACGGCTCCTTCTTTCACCATGTCTGCTTTAATAAATCCAGGACGACCAATCGCTGCGATGATGATATCAGCTTGTTTGGTAATAGCACCAATATCTTTTGTTTGACTATGACAAAGTGTAACGGTACAATTTCCTGGATACGTATTTCGTGATAGTAAAATTGCCATTGGTGTTCCAACAATATTACTTCGCCCAATCACTACACAATGTTTTCCTACTGTATCGATATCATAACGTTCGATCAATTGTATGATACCTTTTGGAGTTGCTGGAAGATAACAAGGCATTTGCTGAGTCATACGACCAATATTGATCGGATGAAAACCATCTACATCTTTTTCAGGTAAAATAGCCTCAGTAATTTTAGGAACATTAATATGTGATGGAAGAGGAAGTTGAACGATAAATCCATCTACATTTTCATCATGATTTAGGCGATCAATTTCTTGAAGTAATTCTTCTTCTGTGATGGATGGATCAAATCGTAAAAGAGTAGAGTCAAATCCTACTTCTTTGCATGTTTTGATCTTATTACTTACATACGTTTCTGATGCTCCATCGTTACCAACCAAAACAGCCACTAAAGGAGGAGCTCTCTTGCCTGCATCAAGCATTTTCTGCACAGCGATTTTCAGCTCTTCTTTTATTGCTTGCGATGTCGCTTTTCCATCTATTAACTGCATTTATACTTTTTAATTAATCTAAAATTAAAATCAATATTATTAATTCTTTTAACGTCTTGCAGGCATGTTTTTCATCATCTTCTGCGCATTGCCATTGCTAAACATTTTCATCATCTTACGCATATCGTCAAACTGTTTTATCAAACGATTTACGTCTTGAATAGTTGTTCCGCTACCTTCTGCAATTCGTTTTCGTCGAGATCCATTTAAAACATCGGGATGCTCACGTTCTGCATTGGTCATAGAATGAATAATTGCTTCAATCGATTTAAATGAATTCTCATCAATATCTACATCTTTCACCATCTTACCCATTCCTGGAATCATCCCCATTAGATCTTTAATATTTCCCATCTTTTTGATCTGCTGAAGCTGGGCTAGAAAATCATTAAAACTAAATTGATTCTTCGCAATTTTCTTTTGTAATTCAGCAGCTTGTTTGGAATCAAATTGTTCCTGCGCCTTTTCTACGAGGGAAACGATATCACCCATTCCGAGGATACGATCAGCCATTCGCTCAGGATAGAATACATCAAGTGCATCCATCTTCTCGCCAGTACCAACAAATTTGATTGGCTTATTTACTACCGATTTGATGGAAAGTGCAGCACCACCACGTGTATCACCATCTAATTTGGTGAGTACAACACCATCAAAGTTCAAACGATCATTAAACGTTTTAGCTGTATTTACAGCATCCTGACCAGTCATTGCATCTACCACAAAAAGCGTTTCGGAAGGATTTAAAGTCTCCTTCAAACGAGCAATTTCGTTCATCATCACTTCGTCGATAGCTAAACGGCCAGCGGTATCAATGATAATGGTATTATAGCCCTTTGCCTTAGCAACTTCAAGAGCATTTTTAGCAATCTTAACTGGATCTTTATTATCTGCTTCACTGTAAACTTCAACGCCAATTTGCTCACCAATAATGTGTAACTGATTAATAGCGGCTGGTCGATAAACGTCGCATGCTACCAATAAAACCTGACGACTTCTTTTTGTCTTTAAAAAGTTGGCGAGCTTACCAGAAAGCGTTGTTTTTCCTGATCCTTGCAAACCCGACATTAAAATAATAGAAGGATTCGCCTTCAGATTAATATCCGTTGCTTGTCCACCCATCAATTTGATAAGTTCTTCTTGAACGATTTTAATCATCAGTTGACCAGGAGAAACCGAAATCAAGACATCTCTTCCAAGAGCGATATCTTTGACAGTATCAGTGAAAGTTTTGGCAACTTTATAATTAACATCGGCATCAAGGAGAGCCTTACGAACCTCTTTCAGCGTCTCAGCAACGTTAATCTCAGTAATTTTTCCCTGACCTTTTAGCAGTTTAAATGCCCTGTCAAGCTTATCGGATAAATTTTCAAACATAATATAGAAATACGGAGGCGAAAGTACGAAAAAAAGGGCAAAAATTGACAAGTAAACTCCTTACATATTCCAATTAAAATATAAGTTCAGATAGGGTTTATCATACAATGACATTTCTAAATTACCTCCTATCAAATCGATCAGGATTTTTAGTCAATTTTAAATCCTGAAGAATGCTGGATTTAACATTGATTTGGAAAAAATAATTGGCAGCAAATCCAAATGGAACCCAATTCAGTCGCATCTCCCAACAATGTAGGTCGCGGAAAATTCCAAGTGAAGTATAAGAAATATCTTTCTGATTGAAATCATAACCAGAGGCAAAATTCACTTTCCAATTATCAGTAACTTTTACATCTCCACTAAAACCAAAAACTTGTGTTGTTTGATCAGGAATGTTTACATTATTTTGAAATGAATAATTATAATGCAATGATAAATTTATTGGAATACTGTAGTCAATATAATCTTCAGGATTTTTATTGATATCATCTAACTCGTTACCAACTCCTTTCTTCGAAGTATATTGTTTCTTGCTATTCGTTAAACTAAAATCAGCAGAGAAATTTACATTTTTTAAACGTGCTAATTTCCTATTCGCCTCCCACTCTGTTGTGTTTTGTCGAACTTCCAATGCATTAACAACATAAGGATCGAAAGAACTACTTAACGATAAATTTAATCGTTCAAAAACAATAGTTCTTGCTGCAACAGAAATGATCGATAACTTTAATGAATCAGCAGCAAAATTATAATTACCAGCTAATGATAAACTCTCTAATACTTTTACTTTTTTAATATTAACTGCAGTATCAGTTTGCTGACGTAATTTCATTTCCAAACTATTATCTAAACTGAAATTTAACAACGATGATTTCCCTGATCCTGGTCCGCCGAAAATTGTTCCATCATAAATGGAATAACGTTGAATTGTTCCTATCGAATCAACTTGTGTCGACTTATATGCCTTCCATTTATCTTCACTAAAATCTGGTCGCCAAGAAAATCCAATTGATGGTGTTAAGACATGACGAATTGCAGCAATTTTTCCACGACGAAATTGTTTCAATCCAAACACTCTCGTCGAAATTGAAGTGCTAAATCCAAAATCACGTGCAGCTTTAAATCCACTAATAGTATCGGTAACCAAACTATCATTTCCAAGTAAATATCTTTTTTCATACGTTTTTAAATACCATCGTTCATTATAGTTAAATGATGGAGTTACAGTGAAAAATTTTGCAACAGTAAATGATGTACTAATTGGAATACTATGTTGCAGTCCATATTGAAAACGATTGAGACTTTCTTTCTTAAAAAGCAAAGTATCTTTTGTATTTATTGTGTTCAATAAAGTTGCACTGTAGCTTACTCCTATTTTTTCATACCACTTGGCAGCTCCAACTTGCGATTTACTTTGAAACGGTGAAAATCGTCCAACACTAAAACTTGCAGATGGAATACTTATGCTAATATCTCTTGTAATAGAATTTTGAGAATGGCGTAAACTTGAAGTGAAACTATATGGTTTCCCAACCCATGTTTTACTATAGCCAATATAAGAGCTAAAAGTATTTGTTAAATAATTATTCGCCGTCGATAATGTATTTCTAAAATTTGTAGATGTTCCTGCATTTACGTTGGCAGAAAAATTACTATTCGGTCTTGCCTTAGGATCTTGAGTATGATTCCAAGTGATGAAGAAATCTTTTTCTAAAGAGAAATCAGGAAGTGCTCTATCCCCTATTAATGTTTTAGAATAACTTAATGATACATTTCCATTATAGTGATATCGATTTGCATAATTAGAGCTCAGAAATCCTTTCCAACTACCTCGTGAAAAAATATCACCAGTTAGTGCTAAATCAAATTTATCACTGTTGCCATAATAATAACCACCATTCTTTAAATAAAATCCTAATTGTGTGGATTCACCATAGGATGGAAACAATATTCCAGATGTTCGTCCTTTATGATTCGGGAAAAAACCAAATGGAATCATTAAAGGAGTGGGCACGTCGGCAATAAATAAATCAGCTGGACCAGTTACTACTTTATTATTGGGAATAATTTTTATTTTTCTTGAAAAGATATAATAATGTGGATGCGGCAATTCGCAAGTAGTGAAATAACCATTTCGAATATATGTTGTATTGTCAGGTTCTTTCTTTACGGTTTCACCATGAATATATTTATCACCATCTTTTGTGGTAATCTCCGAAATTTTGCCTCGTTTCGTATCAAAATTGTATCGAATATTATCTGAATTAAATTCCTCGTTATCTTGTTTAAAAACAGGCGACCCGGCCATTTTACCAGAACTATCAGGAACACCATGAGCCGTTAAGGTTCTCGTTTCGTAATTGATTTCAACATAAGCCGCTTTCAGATTAATATTTTCATACGTGATTTCAGCATGACCATATAAAAAGATTTTTTTTCCATCAATAGCATAAACGATGGAGTCATCTGCGGTATACTTAACTTTGGACTTCAGATCATCTGCTAAAGTTAAAGAATCAACAATTAAAGTATCCTTTTTTACAATCAAAGTATCGGTTTGCTTCATAGAAAGCGTGTCGGGTGATTGTCCAAACGAGACATAATGCCCAATAAAAAGCATGAAAAAACATAAGCACCACCAACAATGCCCCGTTAATAAGTTGCTTGTCAATTGCTTTCGTTTACCCGTCATTATCGCTTCGATACACCTAATTTTGATCGCGCAAAGCTACAAAACAACGTGAAACGTATCCTCTGGATTTCTATATGTATTTTGCTTCCAGTAATTTCAATTACTGCGGCAAAACCTCCCCGTGATTCTTATCGAATTAAAACGGTGGTTATTGATCCTGGACATGGTGGTCATGATTCTGGATGTCTAGGTTCGTCTTCTAAAGAGAAGCATGTAGCTCTTGAAATCGCACTAAAATTAGGTAAGCAAATCGAACAAACTTACCCTGATGTGAAAGTGATTTTTACACGTAAAACGGATGTCTTCATTCCTCTTCACGAAAGAGCAGATATCGCCAATCGAAACCATGCTGATTTATTTATCTGCGTCCACCTTAATTCGGGGAATAAAGTCGCTTATGGTGCAGAAACTTATGTGATGGGACTTCATAAAACCGAAGATAATCTTAATGTTGCGAAGCGTGAGAATGCGTCGATACTTTTAGAGGATGATTACAAAACGCAGTATGATGGCTTCGATCCGAATTCTCCCGAAGCAAATATTATATTCTCGTTGTATCAAAACCAATTTATGCATCAGAGTTTATCCTTTGCTTCAAAAATTCAAGATCAATTTGAAGAATATGCAGGACGAAATAATCGTGGTGTAAAACAAGCAGGCTTCCTTGTGCTCTATAAAACAGCGATGCCATCAGTATTGATTGAATCCGGATTCTTGACACATGACATGGAAGAGAAATATCTCGATTCCGACAAAGGTGAATCTACAATTGCTACTTCCATTTTCAGAGCTTTTAGAGAATATAAAATTGATATGGAAAGCTCTAACGAAGAACGAAATGGATCTGCTAAGGAAAATAAAACCAAATCTATTGAAGAAACCAAAGTTGTAATTCCTTCTAAAAAAGATAAGTTAGAAGTGAAAAAAGATACTTCAACAATTCTAAACCATTCGGATAGTACTCCTAATTTAATAAATAGTGGTGATTTAAAAGACACCGTAGAAAAAAATGTTGCTAAAACTGTTTTACCAACCGCTGTTAAAGAAACTAAAAGCAATTCTAAGCCAACAATAGCGAAAGAAATAAAAACTGTTGCTGTGGCAAAACCTAAGATAGAAAAGGTTGTTGCTAACATAGAAAACTCATCAGAAAAAGAAAACAATTCGGTATACTTTACTGTTCAAATTGGTGCGAGTACTAATCCAACTAAAGATGATGCAAATTTCTTAAAAAATAAAGAAGTAAAAGGAGTTAAATGTAGCGATGGTTACACTCGTTATGTTATTGGTTTTTATGATAATGCAATTGCAGCTCGTAAACGTCAATCTCAATTAAAAACCACTGGATACAAAGATTCTTTTATCACCGCAATAAATGGAAATAAAAGGATAACAGTTCAAGAGGCCGAACTAATGCTGAAAAGGTAGTATTTTTGCGACCTATTATTCAATAAAACACCTTTCAACCCAATCAGATTCGGAATGCTTAGCTCCCTACTCTTCTTACTTTTATTTGGCATCGCTGTTTATTTCTTTGCCAAAAAAGTTAAGGAGGTGAATAGAAATATAAACCTTGGTCGTGATGTCAATTTGAATGATCACAAATCCGCGCGTTGGAAAACGATGGCGAGGGTTGCATTAGGACAATCCAAAATGGGTACTCGTCCTGTTGCTGCTTTTTTTCATGTTTTAATTTATGTAGGATTTATCATCATCAATATTGAAGTTCTCGAAATTATTATAGATGGAATTTTCGGCACACATCGCATTTTATCTTTTATGGGTAGTTTTTATAATTTCCTTATCGGAAGTTTTGAAATTCTTGCGGTAGGAGTATTGGCTGCGTGTTTTGTATTTCTTTCACGAAGAAATATATTGAAATTGAAAAGATTTTGGATGCGTGAAATGACTTCATGGCCACGCTCCGATGCAAATATTATTTTAGTAGTAGAAATACTTCTGATGTCTGCTTTTTTATTGATGAATGCTACAGATCATCAATTGCAGTTAAACAGTTCAGAACATTATACGAATGCAAACGGAATTATTGGATCTTTTCCAGTAAGTAGTTTTTTACTTCCATTCATATCAGGAATTTCTACTAGCGGATTAATTTTATTGGAAAGAACATGTTGGTGGTTTCATATCATCGGAATTCTTGCCTTTTTAAATTATGTTCCTTATTCAAAGCATTTACATATTCTACTTGCATTTCCAAATACTTATTATAGTAATCTGAAACCGAAAGGAGAATTCACCAACATGCAAAGTGTTACGAATGAAGTAAAGCTAATGCTTGATCCTTCTGCTGTAGCACCTCCAATTGATACCAACGCAACTCCTCAACGTTTCGGTGCAAAAGATGTTCAAGATCTGACTTGGAAACAACTGATGGATTCTTATTCATGTACTGAATGTGGAAGGTGTACTTCTGTTTGTCCAGCAAATATTACAGGTAAACTTTTATCGCCGCGTAAAATAATGATGGACACCCGGGATAGACTAGAAGAAGTTGGAAAAAATATAGATAAGAACGGATCGTTATCTGATGATGGAAAAACATTACTGAACGATTACATCTCTCCAGAAGAATTATGGGCTTGCACAAGTTGCAATGCATGTGTTCAAGCTTGCCCCGTAAATATCGATCCGTTATCTATCATTATCGATATGCGTCGCTATTTGGTGATGGAACAAAGTAGCGCTCCGGCAGAACTCAACGGTATGTTTACGAAAATTGAAAATAATGGTGCCCCTTGGCAATTCTCTCCCGCTGATCGATTGAATTGGGCAACAGAAGAAAATTAGCACATTGCAAATAATTGCATATTAAAATAAAAATGACAGATTTTAAAATTCATACGATGGCGGAAATGGCCGCTGCAGGTGAACATCCCGAAGTATTGTTTTGGGTTGGATGTGCTGGTAGCTTCGATGACCGTTCTAAAAAAGTGACTAAGGCTGTTGCTAAAATTTTATATCATACAGGAGTAAAGTTTGCAGTATTAGGTACAGAAGAAAGTTGTACTGGTGATCCAGCAAAACGTTCAGGAAATGAATTTCTTTTTCAGATGCAAGCAATGAATAATATTGCCGTTTTGAATGGTTATAAAATTACAAAAATTGTTACCGCTTGTCCCCATTGTTTTAACACGATAAAAAATGAATATCCTGAATTAGGAGGACATTATGATGTGATTCATCACACGCAATTATTGCAAAGTTTAATCGATACTGGAAAATTAAAAGTTGAAGGTGGTGAATACAAAGGCAAAAAAATTACCTTTCATGATCCATGTTATTTAGGAAGAGCGAATGGAGAATATGAAGCGCCGCGATCTGTAATTCAAAAATTAGATATTGAATTAAACGAAATGAAACGTAGTCGCGCAAATGGTTTGTGTTGTGGTGCTGGCGGAGGACAAATGTTTAAAGAACCAGAAAAAGGAAGTAAGGATATTAACATTGAAAGAACGGAAGAAGCATTATCATTGAATCCCGATGTGATTGCAGTTGGTTGTCCCTTTTGTATGACGATGATGACAGATGGCGTAAAAAATTTCAATAAAGAATCAAGTGTTAAAGTGAAAGACATTGCAGAGATGATTGCTGACGCTATCGACATTAAATAATTCATCTACACAAAAAATTATTAAATAAATAGTAATGTTTAAAAAGAACCGGTATAAAGATTTTCTTGAGGAAACTGGAGAAATTTCAGCCTTTGCCGGAAGGTTTTTCAAAGAAGGTTTTAAACCTAGATATGAATTTTCAGAACTCATAAGGCAATGTTATATTATCGGATATCAATCGTTGCCGTTAGTATGCGTAACAGCATTTATTATGGGATTAGTATTAACCGTTCAATCGCGTCCTACTCTTGAAGAATTCGGTGCAGAATCCTATTTGCCAGCTATGGTTGCTATTTCAGTTATTCGAGAAATTGGCCCTGTAATTACAGCATTAATTTGTGCTGGTAAAATCGGATCTAGTATTGGTGCAGAATTAGGTTCTATGCGCGTTACAGAACAAATTGATGCGATGGAAGTGTCAGGAACAAATCCATTTAAATACTTAGTTGTTACACGAATTTTAGCTTGCACACTAATGCTCCCGCTACTCGTAGTTGTTGGTGATACAATTTCATTATATGCTTCATATATTGGCGTCAACTTAAAAGGAGTTGTTAGTTGGAATTTGTATTACACACAAGTTTTCGACACTATTGATTTTAGCGATTTATTACCAGCATTTATTAAATCTTATTTTTTCGGTTTTGTTATTGGTCTTATTGGATGTTACAAAGGTTATAACTCAAAAAAAGGAACAGAAGGTGTTGGACTTGCTGCAAATTCAGCAGTAGTTGTTTCCTCTTTATTAATATTTATCCTCGATTTAATTGCTGTACAAATTGCTGATTTAATGGGCCTCACTTGATCATGGAAAAAAATCAACCATTTAATTCAACGACAAGAATCATTAATGACGAAAAAGTTATTACTGTAGATAACCTGTATAAATCATTTGGAGATAATGATGTTTTAAAAGGTTTTAATCTTGATTTGAAAAAAGGTGAGAATTTAGTTGTTCTTGGTAAATCAGGATCAGGAAAATCAGTACTTATAAAATGTATGGTAGGATTATTATATCCTGATGCTGGTGAAGTTGCGGTATTGGGAGAAAATATTCCTAAATTAGATCAGGATGCATTAGACCATATTCGTGTTCGAATAGGATTCCTCTTTCAAAGTTCGGCATTGTATGATTCAATGACTGTTCGCGAAAATCTCGAATTCCCATTACGCCGTCATTGGATAAATAAATCTAAAGAAGATGTAAATGATCTAGTGTTGGAAGCATTAAAAAATGTAGGATTAGAAGATGCTGTTGATAAGATGCCCTCTGAATTATCAGGTGGTATGAGAAAACGAATTGGTTTAGCAAGAACCTTAATTCTAAAGCCAGAAATAATGTTATACGATGAGCCAACTACAGGTTTGGATCCAATTACCTCACGAGAAATAAGTAAGTTAATAGTTGAAATTCAACATACATATCAAACATCATCTATCATCATCACGCATGATATGGCTTGCGCAAAAATTGTTGCCAACCGAATGATTATTTTAGTCGAAGGTGTGTGTTACGCCATCGGCACTTATCATGATTTAGAACAATCACAAGATCCCAAAATTCGCCCATTCTTTGAATAATATGGAAAAGACAAAAAATTATATTAAGCTAGGTTTATTTGTAACTATTGGAACAATTCTTTTAGTACTTGCCCTATATTTAATTGGAAGTAAGAAGAATCTTTTTAGTGAAACGATTAAGGTTAATACGCTGTTTAGAAATATTGGTGGATTGTTACCAGGAAATAATGTGCGTTTTGCGGGTATCAATGTTGGTACAATTCAAAATGTAAAAATTGTAAATGATACAACAGTTTTAGTAACGATGATTATCGAAAATGATTCGAAGAAATTTATTCGAAAAAATTCGGTAACAGATATCGGTTCTGATGGATTAATGGGAAATAAGCTAATTAACATCAGTGCTTCTTCCACAGAATCTACTGTCATCCAAGAGAACGATACGTTGCTTTCTATAAAATCAGTTGGCACTGATGAAATGATGCATACGTTGAGTAATACTAACATGAATGTTTATGATATTTCTACTGATTTAAAAGCGATCATGAAACGTATCAATAACAATTCTGTATTGTGGAATTTACTTTCGGATACAACTTTAGCAAGAAAGGTTCGTAAATCGATGGAGAATGTGGAACAAACAACAAGTCATGCTAGTGAACTTTCCGCTAACATGGAAAGTATGTTAAAAGACATTCGTGATGGAAAAGGTGCTGCTGGAAAATTGATTGGTGATAAAGCTGTTGCAGATGATTTAGCAAATTCTATTGCAAACTTAAAAGCTGCTTCCGATACTGCTAAATTAGCCTTACATCACATGCACGAATTTATGCGTGATCTTAACATTACCCCAGGCCCATTAGGCGTTCTTGCACGTGATACCGCAATGGCAAACGACCTTAGAAGCACAATTCATAATCTTGATAGAAGCAGCTCTGTGTTAGAAGAAGATCTTAAAGCGATGCAATCAAATTTCTTGCTAAGACGATATTTTAAAAATAAATCGAAAGCAGAAAAAGATTCTGTGAAATAATAATACCTAGTTGTAAGTTCAAGAAATAAATGCAGTTTTTTCTAATAAGACTTTGTTAACAGTTTTAATTTTGATGCCAAAGAAAATAACCATAGATTTGATTTAAGCCAATACGCTGATGGAACTTATACTTTATGCACCTCTTCATCATTAGGAAGAAGTTGTAATAATAAACTCGTTTTAATAAAAAATAAATGAAAAAAATAATACTTTTCATAATTCTTGTTATACCATTTTTTGCACAAGCACAATTTACGGATCGGTATTGGACCTTTGGTGACAGTGCTGCAATTGATTTTAGGAATTTGAATGCGCCAATTCCTGCACAAAGTGTTTTAAGAGCGAGGGGAACTTGTGCTAGTATTTGTGATAGTGCTGGTAATCTTTTGTTTTATTCTGGATCACCTCATGTTGATTTATGGGAGCATCCAGGAGGGACATATAATTACGGATATATCATTAATAAAAATCATCAGATAATGGAAAATGGTGATTCACTTGCTAGTCAGCTTGGTTATCAGGAAATGATTATTGTTCCAGATCCTGGCAATGCCAATCAATTTTATGTATTTACTGCAGGCATTTTAAGCCCCATTACTGGATTTTATTATAATAAAATCGACTTAAGTTATAATAATGGGTTAGGAAAGGTTATTCAAAAAAATGTGCAACTTCAAACATTTAAGGTAAATGATGGATTAGCTGCTGTTAAACATGGAAACGGAAAAGATTGGTGGGTTGTGATGAAAATGTCAAGTAATACTAGTGCAGTAAATACATTTTATTTTTATCTGGTTAATAGTACAGGTATTTCGGGTCCTTTTTTACAGTCAATTGGAAGTCCCGTGCGTTATGGTGATTTTTTAAGACTTAAGTTCAGTAAAAACGGAAACAAATTAGTAGCAATGACTCCAGGTAATTTATTTGAAACGTATGACTTTGATAGGTGTACCGGTTTATTAAGTAGTGTTAAAACTATTCATCAACATAATATAAATCCTCCTTATAAATTTTATTGGAGCTTTGCTTTATCTTCAAGTGGTGAAAGAGTATATGCTTTATCAGAATATAACGGACCAAATCAAGATAGCAGCTATGTTGTTCAGTATAATTTAAATGCTAGTAATATTTTGAACAGTGCAGATACATTACATACATTTATTTATCCTGAGTTAGGCGGTTTGTTGCAAAGGGGACCAGATGATAAAATTTATATTGCTACTGGATACTGGGTGGCTGATTGTGATGTGGATTATTTATATTGTGATACAACACGCAATTATGTAACCAATAATTTATCAGTTATTAATTCACCTGATAGCTTAGGAGCTGCTTGTGATTTTCAAGCGTTTAGTTTTAACCTTGGAGGTCATCGCACTTATTTGGGATTACCAAACAATCCAAACTATGAATTAGGTCCGGATAGTGGTAGTGTTTGTGATACGCTTGGCCATGTTGGGTTAAATGAATTATTAGGAGTAGCAAGCAATTTATTTGTTTTTTATAATCCCTCATGGCAAAAGGCTTTCATAAATGCAGAAAAGCTAAAAGGTAAAAATTATGTTTTAATCATGTATGATATTACAGGAAGAGAAGTTTTTAAAGAAGTGGGAAGTTTAGAAGGTAATTATTTTACGAAGGGATTAGAGATGAATCAATTTTCAACAGGGCTATATATTATCAGTTTGTCAACAGAAAAAGAAAAGTTGGTGAAAAAGTTTTTGAAAAACTAAGTCGTAGTTTCTCCAAAGTAATAAGTTGAATTTAACTTAACCGAGAAATAGTAGAGGGATAAACTTTTATAATTCTCGCAACTACTTTCTGCGTTGTTCCTAGTTGTAATAATGCTTCAATCTGACATCTTTGTATCCAGTTAAGCTGTTCGAAGTTTTTTGACATTAGCTCTCCAAAGATTATGCTTCTCAGCTTAACTTATGCCCTGATCAGTTAAATTATTGGGTGTTAGTTTTTATCTTTGAATTGCACTTACTTGTTAAACTCAGCAGTATCTATCAGTAATAAAAACTTATTTTAAATAATAGTATTTATCGCATTAAACTGCAATCAAATCTAAGGCTTTTTCTGACCACGTGTTTTTGGTTTCCCATATTTTAATCGTTGCGTTTGTGCTCTCGACATTTTAATATTTACCTTTTTATTTTTGTCCTTTTTCTCATGAAAACTCGCTCCAGCAGGATCCGTATTTAATTGCTTAATTGGAACTGCTTTCATACTAATTTTGGGTTTCTCCTCTTCAGTAAGCACATCAGAAATAAGAAGGTCGTTGGGCAATTGAGTTACTGGAATTTTTTGGTTCATCAACGTTTCAATCTTCTCCAAACTTTCTTTCTCTGATTCACTAACAAAAGCAATTGCGGTTCCAGTTTTGTCTACTCGTCCAGTTCTCCCAATACGATGGATATACGTTTCTGGTGATTCGGGCATATCAAAATTAAAGACATGCGTTACCTCCGAAATATTTATTCCTCGAGCAATAATATCCGTTGCAATAAGAATTCGAATCTCTTCCTTCTGAAAATTATTTACCGTTTCAAATCGTAAGTTTTGAGATTTGTTCGAGTGAATTACGGCTATTTCATCAGGAAATTTTTCACTTATCGATTCAAAAATTTGATCGGCTAATTTCTTGGTTGCAGCAAAAACCATCACTTTACTATACACCTCCTTGTTTGATAATAACAACTTCAACAAATTGATTTTAGTATTATAATTCGGAACTAAATACAACGATTGCAGAATCTTATCTACAGGAGTTCCTGTTGGTGCAGCTTCAATAGTTACAGGAGCATTAAAAAATTCTGATATTAATATTTCTATGTCATCAGTAATTGTTGCAGAAAAAAGTAAGTTCTGTCGTTTCACTGGCAAGAAACTAAAAACACGTGTTAATTGAGAACGAAATCCAAGATCCAATAATTCATCCATCTCATCAATTACCAGTCGCTTTACAGATTTTAATTTTAATGATCCATTCAATGTTAAATCGAGTAATCTTCCTGGTGTGGCAACTAAAATATCAACACCATTGTAAACAAGATCCATCTGTGGTTTTATATTCACTCCTCCAAAAACGCCAGCAACAATAACATTCATATAGGTAGTAAGTTTTTTCACTTCCTCCACAACCTGAATTACTAATTCTCGTGTTGGTACTATAATTAAAATTTGTGTGTAATGATCATTCGAAAATTCAAGCAAACGTAAACAAGGCAAAATATATGCTATCGTTTTTCCGGTCCCAGTTTGTGCAATACCAATAACATCTTTACCCGACATGATCACAGAAAAAGCTTTCTCCTGTATTAATGTTGGTTGTAAATATCCAAGATCATCCAAAGCATTTTTTAAGGGCTTATTTAGATTTAAATCACTAAAATTCATGCTTGCTTTTTATCCAATGTTATTAAAAAGTGGTGAAGTAATTATTATTCAAATTACTTCACCACTTTAAACTTTTTATTAATATCCGAAGATATCATTCAACTCTAATTCAGTTACTGTTCCATATTTCTGAAGTGATTTCATGTCCAACTTATCATGATTTCCTAAAACTACAATATGATAATTGAGTGGCTTAATAAATTGCTCTTGAAACTTTTTAATGTCTGCTAATGTTAATGCAGGAATTTGTGAATAAACTTCCTTGCGAATGTCATAATTCAATCCCAACTTTTTATTACGATGATACATTGCTAACAAATCATCTTTTGTAATTCGTTCCGTTTGTACCTGCTGCAATGCTCCATCTTTCGCATTTTCAAATCCCTTTTCCGACATTGGAAACTCTCTAAGTAATTCCATCATGCCAGCAGCAGCCTCAGGAAGTTTATCCACTTGTGATCCAATATAAGCAAAGTTATAAAAAGACTTTTCAAGATTATTTGGTGCAGAATATCTAGAACTTACAGAATAAGCTAATGCCTTACTCTCGCGTAATGTTTGAAATATGGGAGACGACATTCCTCCACCAAAATATCGATTGTATAAATTTATTTTCGCTAATTGCGATTTATCATAATGCATTCCTTGAGATAAGAAAACAACTTCAGCTTGTTTCATATCATAGTTTACAACAAATACTTTCGACGAATCCATTTTCAATTCTACAAATTTAATTGGTGCAGGTA
>JAYVOC010000244.1:0-7046 GCA_043758125.1 Bacteroidota bacterium
AGCCTTTTTCTTTTATATATTTCGAATGATTTTAATTCTGACACCATACATCAGTCAATTGCTTATTACCTTTGTCATCAATAAAAAAGAATATGTCAAAAAAACCAGGATTCCTCTACCTCTTCACAATGGGAATGACAATCATTTATGTTGCTATTGGCATCTTTTTACTTTTCTCAAGCAATGCTGCAGAATTACTACCTGGATGGAGACATATTGCATTAGGATTAATTATGTTCATCTATGCAGGGTATAGAATTTTTAGGTTGAAAAGAATTCAACAACAAATTGAAAAGGAACAATCCACTAATTAAAAAATAGCCTGAAGTTATTTTTATCCTAAACCAATAATTAGTTCTTTGCTGCTTATTGAATCTTCTCCATTATGAAAATTAAAATTCTTATTTTATTTGCAATTTTCTCAATGACGAACGCGTGCACTACTGATTATACAAAACCATATAGTGATACTCCTACAACAGGAACAGTTTCGATATTCGCTGATGAAACACTTAAGCCTTTTGTAGATGCGGAAAAGGATACATTTATTGGTCTTTACAGATACTCAACATTAAAATTGAATTTCGCTTCAGAGTCAGATTGTTTTAAAGCATTGCTGCAAGATTCGGCAAAAGTAATTTTTACTTCGCGTAAATTGCGCGCTAATGAAGAGTCTGTTTTTAAATCGAAACAACTTATACCCATTACTACAAAAGTTGCAATGGATGCATTAGCATTAATTATAAATAAAGATAATCCAGATTCAATAATAAAGATATCACAACTCAAATCTATTTTAGATGGGACGTTAGTTTCATGGAAAAACATGAATAAAAAATCAGCTTTGAATGAGATATCATTTGTGTTCGACAAAAATGGTTCATCAACCGTTCGATATCTGCATGACAGTGTTTTGAAAGGCAAAAATTTTTCTTCCAATTGTTTTGCTGCACAATCTAATGCTGATGTAATTGACTATGTAGAAAAACACAAAAATGCAATAGGAATAGTTGGAGTTTCATGGTTAAGTGATGGTGATGATCCAGCAACAAAACAATTTCTTTCTAGAATTCGTGTTATGGAAGTAGCATCAATGGATAGTGCCATTTTCCCTGACGATTATTTCAAACCCTATCAAGCTTATATCGCCTTGAAACAATATCCACTTGTTCGAGAAGTTTATATGATAAATAGAGAAGGGAGAACTGGACTTGGCACAGGCTTTGTTTCGTTTGTTGCAGGAGATCAAGGACAGCGAATTGTACGCTTATCAGGATTACTTCCAGCTACAATGCCAATAAGAATTATAAAATTAAATTAGCATCTAAATAAAATAAAAATCTTTATATCAAACAGTAATAAATTATATTATGAATAAGTACATTGGGTTATCATTAATTCTGGGCATCGCTTTTACATCGCAAGCACAAACTTTAAAAGAAGCTATTCGATTAAACGAGAACGAACAACAAGAAGCCGCAACTGGTTTATATCAGCAGCTAATATTGAAAGATCCTACAAATGGAACCAATTATTATTATTTTGGAGAAAATTTAATTGATGAAGAAAAATTAGATTCTGCAAAAATTATTTTTCAAAATGGAAAACAAAAAGACCCTTTAAATCCACTAAATACTATTGGATTAGCAGAATTAGTTTTAATTCAAGGAGATCTTAATTCAGCAAAATCTCAAATTAATGCTGCATTATTGATGGCTAATAATAAAAGTTCTGTCGTTTTAATGGAAGCAGCGGAAGCGTATACACGTTACAAAACGAAAGATCTAGCAACTGCACAGGTATTACTTGATCAAGCCGTTAAACTTGAGCCAAAAAATCCAGAAATCTACAACTTAATGGGTGATGTTTATTCGGAACAAAACAATGGATCTTTAGCAGCAGCCAACTATAACAAATCACTAGAGCTCGATAAAAATCAAGTGAAAGCTTTGTTTCACAAAGGGCAATTGTACAGACGAGCAACGAACTATGATGGTGCAATGGATGAATTTCAGAATGCAATAAAAATTGATCCCAATTTTGCTCCAGCATATCGTGAAATGGGTGAAATAAGTTTCAAACAGCGAAAATTAGAACAAGCAAAAGAGAACTATAAAAAATATTTAGAACTTTCGAAAAACAATAATAATGCCCGATTGAGGTATGCTTATTTTCTTTATGAAAGCAATAATTATAGAGAAGCTTCTGACGAATTAAATCTTATTAATAAAGTTGATTCAACTAATCTCGCGATGATGAGAATAATGTCTTATATAAATTATGAGGCGGGGAAAAATGATTCTGCATTGCATACAATAGTAAAAGTGTTTGATATTACTAACCAAGATACTACTAGAAGAATGGCTAGGGATTATATCTATTACGGCAAAATGCTTTCTAAGTCTGGTAATGATTCTTTAGGAGCTGATTATATTCACAAAGCGATACAATTTGACCCCACAAAACCTGAGCTTTATGATGACCTTGCAGAACTATACAATAAAACAAAAAAATACGATTTAGCTGCCAAAGCTTACAGTGATAAGATTGCGAATTCTACAAAAATTTCTATAAATGATTATTTTAATTTAGGTAGAGCATGGTATTCTGCAAAAGAGTATCAAAAAGCAGATTCAGCATTTATAAAAGTTACGGAATTAAATCCCACTTGGGCGAATGGATATTTTTGGAGAGGAAGATCAAATGGACAGTTAGACTTAGATGCAAAAAATGGACTTGCTACACCTTTTTATCAAATGTATGTTGAACTTGCAGAAGCTGATAGTGCAAATGCTTCTAAGTATAAAAATAATTTAATTGAAGCAAATAGTTATTTAGCATTTGGTGCATTCGTGAAAAAAGATTGTAAAGGATCAATCGCGTTTTGGTATAAAGTACTGGCTCTAGATTCTGCTAATAAGCAAGCGAAAGAATCAATAGAAAGCATTAAAAATTCGAAGGAATGCAAATAGGAACTTGCACTAAAAACAAGAGCGGCTTTTTGATATCAAAAAGCCGCTCTTGTTTTTAAGCAGGAAATAATTTAGGCTTCGGGAGTTTCATTAGCTTGATTTTGAAACTTAAATCCTAACCTAGTATTTGCAGTTAAAGTAGATTGTAAATTATATGCCATTGCTTCAAAAACTGAAATTTGTTTCATCGCATCTATTGGTGGAACTGCAACATCTATTTCGAGACAATAAACTATACATGTCTCAATAAATGATAATAAGTTTTCAGATGTCGAAACCATTGTTGAGTAATCATTGTAAAGTATTCCTAATTGTTTTCTCCCTTCAACAAAAAAATGCGATTCTTTATTGACAAACATTCTAGCTATTAAAATTCCAATATCATTTTTACGATCATACTTCAGTGAATCAGATTGAAAATTGTAAATTGAAATCATTCCGCATGTAGCATTAGCAGCGTTAATTCCAATATAACCACTCTTCATTATTGGATGAGATGGATCAAACACAAATGCATTTGTATGCATGATGAAGATAATTACTTCATCTGCAATCTTTAATTCTGCTTCAAAGGTACCACGATCTGAAAAAGTAATTTTTATTCTAGAATCGATAACACCTTCTCCTTTTACTTTCGATTCAAATTGTTTCAATATTTTTTTTATTGAAGCAAATACTATTGAAGTTGAATCAACAGTTTCGATATTCAATATAGCTTTTGAATTTAAAAGTTGAATTAATCGATCGTTAGCCATTCTTTATGGAAAATTATTTTAATTTATTTAATCCTTCAGAAATTAATATGCCCTCGCAAATACAACTCTCTGAATCGATGGATTGCCAGTTAAAATACATTTTCCTTCCTCCAATTTATTATCTAAAGGAATACATCGGATTGTAGCTTTTGTTTCTTCCTTAATCTTCAATTCTGTTTCTGTTGTTCCGTCCCAATGAGCATAAATAAATCCGCCTTTATTATCAAGAATATCAATAAACTCTTCCCAAGTATCCGCATGATAAGTACTTGCTTCTAATCGTGCTTGAGCCTTCTTGAATATATTATCTTGTATTTGGTTTAAGATATTTTCTATTTTAATTTCAAGGTCAATAATTTGATAAATATTTTTTTCTTTTGTGTCACGGCGAGCAACTTCAACAGTTCCATTTTCAACATCTCTTGGTCCAATCGCAATACGAATAGGAACACCTTTCAATTCGTATTCCGCAAACTTCCAACCGGGCTTATGAGTATCTCTATTATCAAATTTAACAGACAATCCTTTTGCTTCGAGTGCTTTTTTGATTTTTTGTGCTTGTTCAGTAACCAAATTTAATTGCTCATCATTTTTATAAATCGGAACAATCACAATTTGAATCGGTGCTAATCGAGGAGGCAATATTAATCCATCATCATCTGAATGAGACATAATTAGTGCACCCATCAATCTAGTTGAAACGCCCCATGAAGTAGCCCATACAAATTCTAGTTTTCCTTCTTTACTAGTAAATTTAACATCGAAAGCTTTTGCGAAATTTTGTCCTAAGAAATGAGACGTTCCAGCCTGAAGAGCTTTTCCATCTTGCATGAGTGCTTCAATACAATAAGTGTCAAGTGCACCAGCAAATCTTTCATTAGCCGTTTTCATTCCTCTCAAAACTGGTATTGCTAAAATATCTTCTGAAAAAGTGGCGTATACTTCTAACATTTTTTGTGCTTCTTCAATTGCTTCTTGAGAAGTAGCATGTGCTGTATGACCTTCTTGCCATAAAAATTCAGTGGTTCTTAGAAACAGCCTTGTTCTCATCTCCCATCGCACCACATTTGCCCATTGATTGACTAGAATAGGAAGATCTCGGTAAGATTGAACCCATCCACGGTAGGTATTCCAAATAATCGTTTCTGAAGTTGGCCGAACGATTAATTCTTCCTCAAGTTTCGCATCTTCATCAACAATAATTCCTTTTCCATTTGGATCATTCTTCAGTCGATAATGAGTAACCACGGCGCATTCCTTTGCGAAGCCTTCAACATGACTAGCCTCCTTGCTAAAAAATGATTTAGGGATGAAGAGTGGAAAATATGCATTTACGTGACCTGTATCTTTAAACATCTTATCTAGATGTTGTTGCATCTTCTCCCAGATGGCATATCCATTGGGTTTTATTACCATGCATCCTCTTACCGCTGAGTTTTCAGCTAAATCAGCCTTTACTACAAGGTCTTGATACCATTGAGAATAATTTTCGCTTCGTGACGTTATTTGATCGCTCATACCTTTATACCTTTGCCTAAACTTGGCATTGTGTTTGAATGTTAACTTAATCTACAAAAATGTAAAACATACCCCAATTTGCAAACTCGGGATTAAACTAAAGCAAAGAAAGGTAAGTCAAACATGCAATTCGGAAATAATATGAAAAAAATCGCAATAGTGCTGCTAATTTCAGCAATCTACATCAGTTCTTGCTCATCAGGAAGAATTGCAGCAAAGAATTATGATGATGTTTATTATTCCGACCGAGATGCAGGTTCTGGGAATAACACCACTCCAGAAATTTCTAACAATACATCAAAATCATCGCAAGGTGACAGTGAGACTAAACAGAATGAAAGTCAGCGTAATTATGATCAGAACAATAATTCTGGTAACAATGCTCAAAATTCACAAACAGGAAATCAATCTAATACTAATAATTCCGATCAAACACCTGAGCGTTTTCAAAACAATGTAAATTCTTCTGATTATACAAGTACTCAAAGTTCGACTGATCAAGATGGAAATACTTACGTGACAAATAATTATTACAATAACGATGATTATTACGATTACGCTTACTCTTCTCGCATACGTCGCTTTTATCATCCTTACGGATGGAATTATTATGATTCTTATTACACAAACATGTATTGGTATGACTACAATCCATATTCTTATGGCGTAAGTTTATATTTATCGTATAATTTTTGGAGACCACAATATGTATGGACACCTGCATGGGGAAGTTGCATAGGCTTTGGAAATTCCTATTATGGTGGTGGGTATTACGGTGGTGGCTACTATGACAATGGATTTGGCTACAATAACAGTTATAATTATGGTTACGCGAATGGTTTTAATAACGGGTATTACGCAGGACTTTATAACGGAACGTTTAATCCATATTATTATAACAGTAATGATTCATACAGCTATTACTATGGCCCACGTGGTGGACGAGGTGCATTAGCTAATAATGCTCCAAGAGGTGGTCGAAATTTAAGTGAGCTTTATGGTCGTCAGCAAATTTCTGACAACATTAAAAATCCTAAACTTACAGCTGGTATTGATGGTGTAAGTGCTATTGGAAGACCAAAAAGAGAAATTGGAAATATAAATGCTAATGCAATTGCTACACCCGTTAAAGGGAATAATGGAATTGTAAAAGACAACAATGTAAATCATAATAACACTTTTTCTAGCCCTGGAAATAACAACACATCTCATCCAAACTCACTTAATGGAGTTGTTGGTCATGGAAATGAAAATAGTAATCCGATTAAGGATAATACTATAAAGTCGAACCTTTATTCTCCTAAGGACATTGAAACTAGTCCAACAAATCATCATGTTATTAATCCGAGAGATTATACTGGAAAAACGAATGAGAACTCATCTCCATCAAATACAGAAACGAGCCCTCACAATGTGACTCCAAATGGAAATATTACTCCAGCGCATAATCCTAGAGAACAATATTCTAATCCAAATGAGAATTCCTCTCCAGCGCATAATCCCAGAGAACAATATTCTAATCCAAATGAGAATTCCTCACCAGCGCATAATCCTAGAGAACAATATTCAAATCCTAGAGAAAATTCAAATCCTGCTTCAAATCCTCGTGATGGAAAGCAACAAAATAATGGTAGACCAAGAGGTTTCCTTCAACAACACAAAGAAAGTTCAGATCCAGTAAAGGATCAGCCAACGAGGCAAAATCCTTCTTCTGGTTATCAAAATAATTCTCAGCAAAGAAATTACGAAAGTCAACCGAGATCTACAAATCCGAATTCAGGTGGAGGATCAAGACCATCAT
>JAYVOC010000245.1:0-3817 GCA_043758125.1 Bacteroidota bacterium
CTATTCATCAGCTGAAAAGCTCCTCCTTCGAGGTAATCATCATATCCAATTACCGACATGCAATGCCCACCAAATCCTTGCATATCGTAATCTTCACGAGTAGGAATCCACACTTTTTTACCCATCATCTCTTGCATAAAAGTACCACCCACCATCATCCCAACAACTACAGGCGCACCTTGTGCAAGATGTTGTTTGATGGCAAGTAAATCTGTTTTATAATCATCGCCAGATTTTGATAAACGATCAGCACTTTTGATCTTAAATTTATCTGCCGCTTGTCGTTCTAATGAACTTGGTTTGCGATTACAATCTTGATCAGTGTATTCAAAACGGTTGAATGGAAGTGCCCCATTTTGCAACACCTTTACAGCTTCAAGAATATACGAACCCTGACAATCTTCGAGATGAATTTGGTTGTACGTATATGCAGGACTCAATGCAATTTCATTAGGATCAGTATTCGTTGCTTTTGCTTCAAGAATTGTTGCGGCGGCATACGTACTTCCCCAACCTACACAAGATCCTTGCTGACCTTGATTTTTACGATCGGGTGCATATTGTTCTAGTGATACAGATTCAGGAAGAGGATTGCTGCGGTTGTCTGCGAGTGGCTCGTATACTTCTGCTTTATCGTAAACTTTTTGATCGAGTGTTGCGCCAAGATTAAATACTTTGCTGATGCTTGAAGCTGGATGCGAAGAGTTACATTGTCCGCCGAAAAAATAATGTCCGCCAAATAAAATAGCAGCAACAATCATCAATTTCGGACTGCGAGAAAATAACATTAAAAGAATTCCTAAAATTCCATTTCCGCCGCCACCACCGCTGCCACCATTACTTGGATAATTATCATTTGAATTGGAGGAATCATCATCCTTCGACATTCTTATTGGCATAATTAATTTATTTGCAAAATGAGTTAAAAATAATTGTAATGTTTTCTATTTTTTAGATAAGATAAATTTCCGTCGTTGTTGTATGCTTCTTTTTCAAATCGAATTGCTCGATATGCTTTGTGATGATTTTTAAATTTTATTCTGTAAAATAAATATTCTAATCCATACCAAATATAAAAAGGGATAATCAATAATTCACGTTGCTGTTGCAGATGTATGCGTTCATGATTTAATAATATTTCACCAACAGGAATCGCTGATCGTTGAATCAATATAAATGGAAAAATCGCCATCGCATTAGCTGGTAAATTTTTCAAAATAATGATTCGATCTTTCACAAATTATTTTTATCAAAGATTAATCATACACTGAACTACAAAACTTCTTGGTGGTTGAATGTCTGCTGGTCGTGTCATGTATTCATGATTGAAAGCATTTTTCACAACGAATCCTAATCGCATATTTTTTCGAGCCTTGAATGTTAAATTAGCATCAAATACCCAGTCGCCATTTCGATGACTTGCTCTATACGTTTTCACACCAGGAATTACACCTTCAAATACTTTATCGATATTTTCCATAAAACTATAATAGCGAGCACTCAATCCTATGCTAAATCTTTTATAGGAAGTTTCAGAATCAAATTTCCACATTCTACGATAACGATATTTCAAAACGTTATAATTTGCAGTGTTTTTTAAAGTATCAATGCTATCATTAAAATCTTTTTGAATGGGATTGATATACGTGAATCCTGCTAAAAATAATTGATGAATTGATCCAATGTTTCCATCTCCAGAAATGGAAATCTCACATCCTGTAATTTTTGTATTTCCAATATTTGTCGACTTAAATCCAAATCCTGAGGAAGGATCCGTGGGCTTTCCCCAAACACCAAATGTAAATTCCATCATGTCCTTGTATTCAGTTTGAAAATAACTTACATCTATCAATCCACGCCAATTATTAATTTTTATTCCTTGACGAATACCGATTTCTGCCGACCATCCCGTTTCACTTTTTAATGAATCATTAGGATAAACCACAATACTTCCAACTTGTGTTCGGATAAATTTTTCTGCTATCGAAGGAAATCTAAACCCTTGTCCGTAGGATGTACGAAGATGCGTTGCTTTTAGTAATTGATAACTAGCACCCGCTCTAAATAATTGTTGCGCTTTTAATTTTTCCGAAGATATTCTTCCTTGCTCAATACGGTAACCTGCAGAAACATTAAAGCGTTTGTATTTCAAATCAACTTGCGTATAGGCAGCATTATTATCACCTGATTGCTTGCTATAAAGATCACCGCTAACTTTTGAATTACTGGCACTTAATCCCAACGACCATGTAAGTAAATCTTTGAAGTGATGTTGAAATAAATATTCACCATAATAGATTTCTGATTTAGCTTCTTGGTTGGTATTATTTTTATTGTTCGTTAAAAAATAGCGCGTACGAATTCGATGACTACTTGATTTTCCAACATATGTAATATAAGGATCAAACGTAGCTCGTGTGGTAGTGTAAATACTGATCGTGGTTGTCGCTGAATCTAACCCGCCTAAAGGTGTTAACGCGCCTGTAGTATCATTCGCCCATAATAAAAATAATCCACCTTCACTGCGTTGAACATTTGCTGCAATACCAGCACTCAATCCTTGAATATTTTTAAAGCGATAACGTAAATTTGTATTTAAGCGATATCTTTTTTCTGTTTCACTTTGGCGATAGCCATTATCATCAAAATATTGACCACCAATCACAACATCCAATTGCTTAAATTTTTGTCGGTGAGAAAAGTTTACACCCGTTGTTGCTTGAGAATTATTCTTCCACCATTTCATGTTTTTGTTGGATGGTGTATCATAAACTCCAGTATAAAAATTAAAAATTGTTTGAGCTGTATCTTTTGGAAATGCAGTGCGTAAATTAATAACACCATTCAATGCTGATGAACCAAACAACGCGGAGGAAGCGCCTTTTAAAATTTCTACTTGCTCAATATTTTCTATTGGTAAAAAACTCCACTTCACATCATTTGCATCTGCGGCAAGCAAAGGTAAATCATCCACTAAAACCAACACGCGACTACCCGCTCCATAACTAAATCCACTTCCACCACGAATATTCGCTTGACCATCAATTACGGTTACGCCAGGTACTTTTTCAATTGCCGTTTCCATCGTTGTTTGATTACTATTTTCAATTTGTGCAGGCTTCAAAACTTCCATCGAAACGACCACTTCATCCAATTTCTGTTCGAATTTTCCGGCACTCACCACAACAGTCGACATCTCAATACTTGTTGATTTTAACCGAAAATCGATTTTTAAATTATCGCCAGCTTTAACTGAAATCCGTTTTTCTTGCGCCTCATAACCCAGCGAATGCACTTGCATCGTATAATCACCCACGTTCAAATGGATAATGTAGTCACCTTGTGGATTCGTTGTAATATCAATTTTACCAGGTTGAAGCACGATAGAAACTCCAGGTAAACTTTCAAGAGTGGATGCATCTCTGATATTTCCTGTAACAGAACTTTCTTGTGCTGAGCAGGTTATGGTAAAAAGAAATACAAGCGCAAGGCACATCTGCATAGCAGTTATGATCAGTTTTCTACTAATCCTGCCGTGATTTTTAGTATCGATAATTGACATCATGAATATATTTTTCAAATCAGGTGAAAAGATGCGATGTATTTTCGAAACATAAAAGTATTTTTGCAACAGAAATGCTACTTGGTGATTTTTTTTATCCCGCATTAGCAAATTTATGATGATGAAACCAACAGACGAACTCAAGTATCGAATTGCCTTGTCGCTATTGCCGAACGTAGGCCCCGTGTTAGCGCGTAACCTCGTAAGCTATTGCGGAAGCGTAGAAGCGGTGTTCAAGCAAAAATTAAAAGCTTT
>JAYVOC010000246.1:0-48211 GCA_043758125.1 Bacteroidota bacterium
TAAGTCGTTCTTGTGCGTTTGCATTGAGAAGTGCTAAAAGAAATAAAAACAACGTAAAAGCAAAGGGATAATATTTGAATGATTTCATGATAAGAAATGTATTTTTTTATTTAAGATAAAGATCAATTGATTCACCTTGTTTTATTTTTAATGTATCACCTGGCTCAGGAACTTGGCGATAGACTTTTGCCTCATTCGTGTCCTTAACACTTGGATCAAACGTAGTTGTTCCTATATTTATTTGTGAGCTATGTAATGAGAAGGTTGCTTCATCAAGTGTTAGTCCCACTAATTGCGGAATAGCAATAACGGTATTTCCTAATCCATCACCAAGAACGAGGTCAATAACAGAACCTTTGGGAATTTCCGCTCCCGGATTAATTGTTTGGCCATTGAACATCATTGCAAGTACGGCATCTTTGGCAAGATCAGGTTTATAAATTGACTTACCTGTTTTTAGCCCATAGGAATTAAGAATTGCTACGGCTTGTCGTTGAGATACATCTACCAAATTTGGAAGGTGAACTCCTGGAGGAACAGTCCGTGTAATAGTAACATAAATCGTCCGATTTTCTTTTACTTTTTCATTTGGTGCAGGATCTTGCTCTATTACAATTCCCGGTGGTTTATCAAGTATAAAAACGGAAGAATCGGATATTTGCACATTCAGTGATTTAGTAGAAAGTAAAGATTTCAATTCTTTAAATTTCATACCATGTAAATCAGGAACAGTAACAGTTTCACCATGATTAGTAAAGGAACTTAACCACTGATATGTTAACATTAAAATTACAAATAAAGAAATAATAGTTAGTCCTAACTGAGTAAAGAAAGTACGCGACCTAAAGAAAGAGATAAGTTTTTGCATGGATAATTATATTGCTAATCCTGCGAGTTTAGATTGTTTGCGATGCACACCAAAATCAAGAATTCGATCAATAAATTCATAGGGTTTATAGTGTGCCATAGCCGCTTGATGAAAGATACAAGTTGCAGGAGTCATTCCAGGTAATGAGTTAACTTCGATAAATACCACCTCCACTTTTTTATCGAAAATACGTACGAAAGCATCAATTCTTGCATAGCCTTCGATCTGTAATAACGAAGCTACGCGTTCGAATTCTTCTTTAACAACTGTTGAAATATATTTATTAGAATTTGCATTTTTACTGTATCGTGCAGGTGTTATATTCTGGCCTTGACCTGCAAGAAATTTTTCTTCGAGCGACAAGATATCACCTTCTGACAATGCTTCTGATGCTTCGAATACTTCAAAAATAATTTTCCCTTTTTCATCGAAAGTAGTTAGCATTCCTCCCGTAACTTCAAGGAAACGTTTTGCGTTATTAGAAGTTATTAATTCTTCGATAAGAATCATTTTTTTACGAGGAAATTCTTCCTTCAATTTAATTTTCAGTTTTGCAACGAAATCGGGATTTAATTCAATACCATCACGGAAAATTAATTCGCTGTATGCTTCGAGTTCTTCTCTATTACGCATTATTTTTACTGCAGAGCTACATCCATCATCAACTGGTTTAACAACAAAAGGAAATGTAAATTTTTCAAGAATCGCATCGATGAAATTTATTGGACTTTTCCGCCATTCATTTTCATGTACTAGAATATGATTTGCGACTAAAAAACCATGCTTCTTTAAGATTTCATTTGTTTGATATTTATCTATTGTTACTTGTGAAGAATCTGGCCCTGAACCATTGTAAGGTAACCCAACTTTCTCAAGTTGCTTTTGAATTGATCCATCTTCACCAGGTCTTCCGTGTAAAGCAATGAAAACCACATCCGTAATTTCAGCCAGTTGACTATAATTTAATTGTTTTGGAGTTTCTATATTTTTTGTTGCGCCAAATCGCATTGTGATATTTCGACAACGATTTATGATATCAGAAATTACAGGATGAATAGAATAATTTTCTATTTTTTCTTTTATATCATCAGCATTATCCTTCAATAATGTATTGATTGGAATTGTAAAAAGTAAATGTTGATTATCTGAACCGGTTAAGAATATTGGAGTAGCTTCATATTTATCACTTGAAGCAAGTTTTTCATAAATATTTCTACCACTCTCAACAGAGATATGCCTTTCAGAAGAATAGCCTCCAAGGATAACAGCAGCACGAATACGCGAAGTAGAAGTTTGCTGACCTTTATCAATTAATTTATCCAATTGACGAATAAGATTTGGAATTTTTTGTTGTGTTTTAAAATCCTTTAATCGGTTACGTAGTGATGTATAAATAATGTAAGTAATAAATTGAGAAGGATTAAGTCCGATTTCAGCTGCTTGATGAAAGAAGAACGAACTAGGCATCATTCCGGACGTAGTATTGGGATCGTTTAAAAAGATTTTTCCAGTAGTATTTATAAAACCATCAATACGTGCATAAACATTAAACTTAAGTGCTGAAAACAATTGTTCGCAAGAATTACGAATAGCATTTATCTCAACATCTGGTATGTGAATTGGTGTAATTTTTCTAGACAGTCCTGGAAGATATTTCGAACGATAATCGAATAACTCTTTACCTTTTCGAATTTCTGTTGGAGGCAAGGCTATTGGTGTTCCATTTTCATCTTCTATGACGATGCAAGAAAATTCTTTTCCTTCGATAAAGGATTCGATAATCACTTCACTTTCGCCATCGATAGCAACAAGAGTAATCTGCTCTTCATTTTCAGCAAAAAGATCCATCAATGCAGATAACAATTCTTCGGGGTGATAAAAAGTTCTACTAGAAATTCTCAATGGAATTCCGATACCTTCTCGAATATCACAAAGTTCGCGAGTCCACAAAACTTTATTTTCAAAATCCATTTTATCCCAATCTGATTTCAATATTTCTCTGATAAACAGACTACGATTTACTGCATTAATAAATTGCTGAAGGTTTTCCTCTTGCAATATTGAAATACCTATTGATGAACCTTGGTTAGCGGATTTTACTACACAAGGGAAACCAACATCACGTTTCAATAGTTGAAAAAAAGATGATTTATCGTTAGCATTTAACCAATAATTTCTATCAATTGTAGTATACTTTGGAATATTGAAACCTGCCAATTCCATCAACTGTTTTTGAATTGCTTTGTTCATTCCAATTGCGGAAGAAAGGATACCAGCACCAGAGTATGGAATTCTTAAAAACTCCAATAACCCTTGAAGCCTACCATCTTCGCCATCGGATCCATGCACACATAAAAATGCCATATCCATCAAATTCGATAGTGCTGAAGGTTCGACTTTAGAACCAATTTTATGAATAAGTTTGTGTTGATCAGCTTGATCGAGGTCGCCTAAACTTTCTGCATACACTTGAAACTTATGGACACTTGCTGGTAGATTTTCGGAAGGGGGATAGAAATCACGAATACTTCCTTTATAAACCAATTCCCAGCTTAGGAGAATGAAATTTCCAAAACTGTCGATAAAAATAGGGATGGCTTCAAAAATTGATTTATTGAGATTGTCGTAGACCGTCCTACCACCTGCGAAAGACACTTCACGTTCACGGGAAGTACCTCCAAATATAACTCCAATACGGATTTTTTCCATGCATCACAAAGGTACAGACTTATGATGAAAGGAAAGATAGTACTTCACTAGTAATGCTAGTAAAATGAAGAGTTTTTATTTAAAAGATTAAAAAATAATTAAGAAGGCCAGTCGAGTGCTTCATTTTTCTTGTTTCTCATTATAAACCTTTAGAAATGCAATGACTTTTGCTAATGCATTTTTCCGGTGGCTGATTGCATTTTTTTCTTTCTCCGACATTTGGGCAAAAGTTATATCGTAACCATTTGGAACAAAAACAGTATCATAACCAAACCCAGAATTTCCAATAGGTTTTTCAGTAATCGTCCCTTCCACCCTACCCTCAAAAAGAAATTCCTTTCCATCAATGATAAGTGCCATTACTGTTAGAAAATGAGCTCTTCGATCAGAACGACCATCCATTTTTTTCAATAACAAATTATAATTTGACTGATCATTGCGTGGTAAGCCTGCATAAAACGCTGAATCTACTCCAGGTTCGCCATTAAGCGCAGCCACACAGAGTCCGGAATCATCTGACAAGCAATTCATACCTGTTATTTTCCAAACTTCTCTGGCCTTTTCGGTAGCATTTCCGGGGATTGTACCTGAAGTTTCGGGAAGTTCCTCTAAATATTCAATATCAGACAATGATTTAATTTTAATAAAATCGGGAATCATCGTTTTCATCTCAGCAATTTTATGCTGATTTGCTGTAGCTAACAATAAATCGAAATGTAGTAATCGCATTGTTTGAAATAGCATTTTATGGTTCAAAAAATCTGTTACTCAATTTGTATAAATCGTTACAGATTTAGAGCTTGTTTAAAACTTATCTAATAATTTAAACTGGTTTTATTTTATTAAATCAATAATTAGTCAATGATACTAATTAATAGTAAAGAAATTTAGCATATTTTTCAAATTTAAATTTATTCAATCAGAATATAATTACATTAGACACTTATTTAGGATAAAATACTATTTGCATGCATCAATTATTAGACAATTTCTCCATTTCGGATTGGGCACTTCAATTTTCATTTGTTGCGTTATTGTTAATAACATTTTATTTAGTAGGATATTTATTTATTGGGAGAAACGACAAAATTACGGTTCAATCTCAGCAACTATTTTTTCGATTATTACTTGGGTTAACTACTTGCATCAGTATTTATGCCGTTATTTCTTGCGAAGGTCGGAGTATATGTTTACTATCAATTCTTCTGTTAGGACTCATAAGATTTCAAAAAAAAGAAACTATCCCAGCACAAATAACTACTAGTACTAGTGAGATTAAAAATGATTTTTCTACTATTCTCTTTCTTGCATTATTATTTAGTTTTAAATCTTGCATATTCTATTTCTATCAATCATTATTTCCTGATTATTCTTTCTATGTTAGGATTTCACATTTTATACGTGTTACAGGGCAAGAAAATGAGTTTCACATTTACAATATTTATTCGTCGAAGTATCATGGAATTACCTCCTATCATTATTTTGAGACATGGCTAAATGCATTTGTTGAATTTTACTTCAAGGAATTTCAAAGCGGCTTGAAAAATTATCTGTGTGTCACCACAACTATCTTAAATGTTATTCTTGCTTGTGGTGTTTTTTCTATTCTAAAAACATTAAATAAATCATTCCGTTTTTTCCCAATTTTATTGATTTCAGTTTTGATTACGACATTAGGAGGTATTAACATTTCTGAGTTCTTTCACATTAATGTGCTTCATGATTTCGACCATGTTTTTGCATCGACTATTGCTTACAACGAAGGGAAATTCTGTGCGCCAATTATATTTCTTTGCGCTATTATTTTAAAATTTCTAAATAACAAACCAGAACAAGGGATGCTTTTTGCAGCATTGCTTCCAGTTTTAAATTTTATTATAGGTCCAGCACTTTTATTTTCGATCAGTTCAATAGTTTTTTATCTGCTTCTACAGCGAAAAAAATACGATTTAAAAACTATTCCAACGCTTGTTAATTATGGGATCTTTGTGGTTATTACTATTGGTATTTTAGCTATTTATAATTCAAGATTTGGGTCTTACGTTTCGAGAGATTCGGTTAAACTTTCGGATGCTGTAAAAGATATAATCGCACATTCCGACAATCTTTTTTTAATGATGAAAATAACTGGTGCTAGTGTGCTTGCTATTTTTTACTTTCTTATACTTTGGTTCCTTCCCGTGTTGATTTTTAGTGAATCGCGAAAAAAACTCTTCATGTTTTCTAAAGAGGAAATTTTAATTGGAGGATTTTATATTTTACTCACATTAGGCGGCGCAATTTTCTGGGCTTTATTACACAATACTCTAAATTCAGTTCAATTATTTTCAATTACTGTAAGGAGCTACGTGTTAATATTTACCATTTTTATTATGGCTAAATTTAAAGATGAACTTTTCAGTAATAAAAAACTACAAATTAGTTATCTGATACTAATCTGCGCAACTTATTTTACTACATCACAAACTATAAAAGATCATATCCATTTAACAACTACCAATTGTAGTAGTGATTCATTCATTAGAGCTGTAATCAAAATAATCAACAGCAATGAAAATCAAAAAACTGCTTTTGTTCGTAATTCTAAAGACTATGCAGATCCATTTGCCTGTTACCCAAACTTCAGCATTCCTTTACCTGAGATTACAAGGTATTCAAATACAATAACACCCATAAGCCTTAGCGAAATTGATACGTTTCCATGTGCTGAAGAGAGATGCAGAAAAGGTTTACAGCTTGGATTGTTTTATAATTACGTTTATCCGAACAGAGTTTTTAGTCAAAAGTCGAAGGCAGAAATTAATGTTTACAAATGTTCCTTTTTAATTGAAAACGATATACATTACCTCTTAAGAACAGGAAAGGCGGAAATTCCTGAGTCAAGTAAGATAAAAACTTCGTTATTATTAACGGATCAAAAAACAGGATTTGAGTTATATCGATTAGATTTTACAACAAATAGGACCCGTTAAAGTATGTTCTTCTGCACTTAACTCCAAGAATAAGTGATAAACGAAACACCTATGTGAATATCAACGTATAAAATCTGTTATAAATGTTATTACTCAACCATACCAATTATGTCTAAATTTGATTACCCGAACTATAACCGAATGAAATACTTCCTTCTTGTATTCTCACTATTTATTGCTCAGTTCAGTAACGTTTTCGGGCAATGTCCTATTGCATCATTTCAATTACCTGATAGTATCTGTTCAGGAGGAAGTGTGACAGTTGTTAACGCAACCACCTCTACAGGTCCAGTTCATTATTCTTATGATTTTTGCTCGGGTGATCTTGAGAAAGCTCCTGTTTCTACGTTAGTGGGTAATTTTAGTATGCTAAGTCAGGGATTAGGAAATGACGTTGTTTTTGATGGTACTGATTATTATCTGTTTGTTGTCAATTTAGGGTCCTCAATTATAAGATTTGATTTTGGGAACTCACTACTTAACACTCCAGTGCCAACAAATCTTGGAAATATTGGTGGATTAATTGGAGGATGTGCGGATTTAAAAGTAGTAAGTGCGAACGGACAATGGTATGGATTTGTGATTAGCAATGTCGCTACGTTTACACGTATTGATTTTGGAAGCAGTTTGACAAATGCAACACCAACGGCAACAAGTATTAATACTGTAGGAGGTGCATTGAATCAACCTTATTATATGAACTTCTATGAATCTGACGGGCATTATTATGCTTTAGCCGCAAATACAGGAAGTTCTTCAGTAACCACCTTTGACTTCGGAACAGATATTACCAATACCTCTCCTGGTATTGGAAACAATACAGTACCTGGTACTGTTGGAGCTGCCGCCATCGCTAAAATCTGCAACAATCTTTATGTGTTTACGGCATTTTTAGGAAGTGCTAGTATTACTCGTCTTGAGTTTGGAACTTCCTTTGCAAATTCGGCTGCGATACAAAAACCAATTACAATTAATGGTAGTATTCCTGCATCTCGAGAAATCGAGTTAGCTACTGATAACGGACAATGGTATGCATTTATGGGCAGTTTATCAGGTAGTGAATTATCGATTGTGAGATTTGGAAATAATTTATTGAGTGATACTGCAAACGCTACTACAACAAGTGGAGCAAATGGAGCATTTTCTAATGGTGATGATGGTTTCTGTTTGAAAAAATTCGGTACTGACTGGTATGGTTTTTCTGTTGGGATAGGCACAAATGATATTCACAGGTTTACGTTTCCGAATACTTGCTTCTCATCATTAAGCACAAGTACTGATCCATCTCCATTATCCTTCAATTTAAATGGTGGCGGTTATCAATACATGAGTGTTTTTGTTAATGATTCAACTGGTGATTATACCTATAACGATAGTATTTTTATTAACCCTGTTCCGGATGCGGGATATACCGTGAGTGCAGCTTGTCAAGGAGGGATAATTAATTTTACAGATACATCTACCATCTCCTCAGGAAGTATAAGTTCTACGGCATGGGATTTTGGCGATACTAATACAGCGAATGGAACAACCGTTCAACATGCATATACTGTTGCGACAAGTTATACAGTTACACTTTCAACAACAAGTGATAAAGGATGTACATCAACAGTACAACAATTGTTAAATGTACATGAAAATCCCGTATCAGATTTTTCGTTCACCAATAATCAATGTGCATATAGCGATGTTCCCTTCAATGATTTATCTACAAGCAATGATGGGTCAATTACCAATTGGAATTGGAACTTTGGTGATACAGTTACATCTATTTTAAATTCTCCTACACATCCTTTTGCTCCAGACGGGAACTATACCGTTCAATTAATAATTACATCGAGTACTGGATGTAGTGATACAAGTTCACAGAATATTCAAATTATTCCTGGACCACTTGCATTATTCACTGTAGCGAATACATGCTTAGGTGAAACTGCACAATTCAGCAATGGCAGTTCTATTGGTGGAGGGATTGGAATAAATTATGATTGGGATTTTGGTGATTTAAATACATCAACATCGATAAATCCAACAAATAATTATTCGAATTCTGCTGCGGATTATTCTGTTCAGTTAATTGCAACAGCAACGAATGGATGTACTGACACATTAGCAAAAGTTATTCATATTGGAGAGAAGCCTGTTCCTGTTTTCAAATATGCGCCAGATACAGCTTGTGTAGGAAACATTGTTCTCTTTACAGATAGTTCCTATGTACTTCCTGGAGAAAATATCATTGCGCGTTATTGGGACTTTGGAGATAACACATACGATTCATTAAGCATTAATCCTTCTCATACCTATCTTACTTCTGGAACTTATATAGTAAAGTTAACTGTATTATCTCCGACCTACTGTGATTCAAGTATTACCCACAGTATTTTTGTTATCAATAGTCCAGTTGCAAATTTTACAACCAGCAATGTTTGTTTTGGCTTACCTACGCCTTTTCTTGATCAATCAACTTCTCCTTCTGGTTCTACTATTAGTTCATGGGAATGGATTTTTGGTGATCTTGACACAGTCAATGTAAATAATCCATCGCATAATTATTCTATTCCTGGAACCTATTCTGCAACGCTTAATATTATCAGCTCGTCGGGATGTAATTCAGGAATCACCAAACAACTTACTGTTTATGATTTACCATCTGTACATTTTGGTATTTCAAAAGCATGTACAAATTCTCCTGTGCTATTTACTGACAGTAGTACAACATCATCGGGAACACTTTCAGCTTGGAATTGGACATTTGGAGATAATAGCGCTCCATCATCAATACAAAACACACAACATAGCTATATAAATTCAGGAGCATATCCAATAACATTAATCTCAACAAATTCTTTTGGATGCATGGATAGTCTTAAGAAATTTGTAATTGTTGATTCGTCGCCATTATTCACTATTTCAGCACTAGATAATTGTTTTAGAGCGCTAACAACATTTCAATATGTTGCAACAGGAACACCATTACCAAATGCGGGTTATCTGTGGGATTTTGGTGATAACACTGCAGCATTTAATGCGAATCCTATACATCTTTATTTAAATCCAGGTTCTTATGGAATTACTTTAACTGTAACAAATTTGAATAACGTATGTAGTACAACAAAAACAGATACTGTTTTAATAAATACAATTCCTACTGCAAGTTTTCATAGAGATTCTACATGTGTAAATACATCTTTACAATTGTTCGATTTAAGTTCAATAAGTACTGGGAATATAAATACTTGGAAATGGACATTTGGAAGTTATGGAAATTCGAATCTACAAAATCCAGCCTTCAACCCAACTGTTACTGACTCAATACCTGTAAAATTACTTGTGCAATCAGCTGCAGGATGTAAGGATTCGGTTACAAAATATGTTAGCGTTTATCCATTACCAATAGTTAACTTTACTCCTTCTGTAACTTATGGTGGCCCGCCATTACCTGTAAGTTTTACAAACTTATCTAACGCAGCATCTTATACATGGGATTTTGGTGACAATTCATCATTAGTAAGTCTGACTAATCCAGTTCATACTTTTACAGACACGGGATTCTTTCATATTACATTAATAGGAACTTCTGCCTATGGATGTGTAAATTCAGCAGCCAGATCTCTTTCTGTTCAGATACCAAATCTTGATTTAGCTATTGAAAATATTTCATTCACTGAAATAAATAATTTATGGCAGATAAAAGCAAGAGTTCGTAACGAGGGGAATGTTGATATAAGTAGTTTTGATTTGAATGCTAAATTAGATGGTAAATCATTTATCAATGAAATCTTCGATGCTGATTCCATTTTAGCCGGAAAGGAAATGGACATTTCATTTAAATCAAGATTTACTGTCGACAATAATGATAATCCTGGTTATTTATGTTTGGAAATAGGAACAGTAAATGGAATTCAGGATGATGATCTTTCTGATAATCAAAAATGCATTACTACTGGTAAAGACTTTCAGGTATTTGAAGTTTATCCAAATCCATTTATTGATGAAATAAATTTCGGATTGAATATCCCTACCGAAGGCTTGGTAGCAGTAAATCTATTTAATCTCAACGGACAGCGAATGAAAAATGCTTATGAGCGAACGCTTTCGAGAGGTTATAATAGCATTATTATAGATGGATCAGGAATGGAAGCAGGAGTATACATTGCTGAAATCCGTTATCTCGACAAGAGATTAATTAAAAAGCTTGTACGTTATAACAATTAATTTCTTAAGTGAATGCTTCATTTTTAGGCTGTCGTCTTAAGCCAACGCAGTTTAGAATAAAGTATTTTATTATTACAAGAAAACGACGTTCGAAAATACATGCTGGATAATTCTTTATTGCCTTTACTAAGAACTTTAAAGAGGCTATAACTTTTCCAGCCAGTAAGAGATGTAAAGCAATATATGTATCGAAATAAGAATACATAATTACCTTCATTTTACCGAACTCTTTACTTACGAGTTCATCATCGAAAGCAAAACCAATTGAAAGATATTTGCGAAGTAAAAGTTTTAATTCATCAGTTTGAATTACACTTCTCTCTTCATGTATTACAAGTGCTGATGAAACCCTTTGATCGAAAATAATTTTGTAACGTGCAGCAAGTCGCAACCACAATTCCCAATCTTCACTTCCAGAAAGATGGCGATTTTCATTAAACAAATTCATTTTAATAATATCATTTCTAACAAAGACACCCATACAACTAAGTGGGTTTCCTTTTGCCAGATTCAACATAAAATTATTTTCCATCCAAGCCATGCGAACAGGCTTACCTTGACTTCTTTTTATCTCATAACCTAAATGTAACCATGAAACATCATCATTGTTTAATATAGTTTCATAAGCATTTGATAAATAATCTGGATAAAGCAAATCATCAGAATCACAAAAAGTAATGTATTTGCCAATTGCTTTAATAATTCCGAAATTCCGTGCTGCAGCTCGTTCGGCATTATTTTTTTTATAATAATGAACGAATGAATTTAAATAAAGCTTAACAACATTTTCTGTATCGTCAGTACTTCCATCATCAACGATGATCAACTCATAATCTTTATACTTCTGACTTAAAACTGATTCAATTGTTTTTCCGATTAAATGCATCCTATTATAAGTAGGAATAACAATTGAAAAGAATGGTGAATTCATAATACTACTCAGTAATCAATTAATAACAGTAGTATTCACCTGAAACAAGGAAGCATCTTCCTTTAACATCCGCTGCATGCGTGTTGCAATCACGGCACGAAAAGCCAACTGATTAAAATCTGCTTTGTATTTAAATAAATCTCTTCGCAAAAGTTTTTTTAGTTGCCACGGGACGTACGCTTTTAACCACAATGCATATCCAGTATTAGTAACATTTACAAGGCTATCATTCACTTTAAGATTTTGTTGATTCCAATTAATAAATTTTGATCCTAATAAATTTCTGCAATCCTGAGATGATAGTTCATCAAGCATTAGTCCAACAATACGTGCTGATTTTAAAATAGAAGAAGCTTCAGGGATTGATGCTTTTCGTGCTATTGGAATATCAGGAATCAAGCTAGCAACATGTCGGGAATAAATATTTTTATTTGTTCTTGACTGATCAGGCAATTGTTTTGAAAAGGTTATCAGATCATCATGTAATAAGGGATTAATTACTTCCATATATGGCTGAACAAGATCATGCAAAGCAGTAAGTACATAAGGTAAACGAAACTCGCGATATAAGCGATCTCGCCAAGTCTCAAGGCTTTCTTCAGGATACTGATTAAATTCTTCAGGATAAAACTGTGGTTCCAGGTCAAACTCTCTTAATGGTTTCATATTGGCATTATCTTCCATCAAGTGATAATCCAAAGAGATTCTTACGTCCTGTTCTGTACGCGACGGCAACCATCCAAAGACCTCATCTGCACGAATAACATTTCGGAATCCTTCTTTATAAAGTTGTTGCCACATTTGAAAACCATCCATAAAGGAATTGATATGATCCAGTCTTCCCTCTGCGAGTTTCAAGAAATTATCAAGCAGTGGCTCAAAAGAAGGCTCTTTAAAATCAGTGGCAAAATAACGGTGATTGACATTTAATTTAGCAGCAATAAGTCCTGCAATATGAGAATCAGTATCTACTTCATTTGCTGCAGAAGATAATCCCCACGTTGCCGTTGGAACTTTCTGTCCGAATTTTACGAGATAATACAAAACAACCCTTGAGTCGTACCCGCCTGAAAGAGTTAAAATTGATTTCGGTAAAGAGTTAACTTTTCTTACATCAGAAAAAACCCTTTCCATCAATTCATTCAGTTGCTCTCTTTGTTCGTTTGGAGATAATTCGGGAATATTTTTTTCAGGAGTTGATCTGACTTTTACTTCTAGCTTCCAGCCATTCTTATCTAGTTTTATTATCTGCGCTGCTCCTAAATGTTTGATTCTGCTATCCCACGAATTTCCAGGTCCTAGATTTCCTGTCGAGAGCATCCATGAAATAGCTTGCGCATTACTCTCGAAGGACCCTAGCCATGAAACGATTGCTCTCTGCGATGTTGAAACAATAAAATGTTGTTCGTCAAAATAATACCAAACTGATCTGCTTGCCACTTGATTAGCCATTAGAGTGCAGTTATTCTCATTCGTCGACATCATAAAAGAAGAAGATGCAGGCATTTCCTCTCTTTCCCACCAGTTATTAGGAGCTTCTGTTAAAAGTCCGCAACAAACACTCATATCATGAACATGAATACCAGAATTATCAGAAGTAAGGTAGAACGCATGCCTATCGTCTGCCTTCATTAAAATTTGCTGCTCCTGTAACAAAGGATACGAAAGATACTTTGCCAGCTTATTAAGCTTTTGAGAGAGGTGTTCCTTCCCTCCTTCCGAAACAGAGTGGCATATGACTAAAAAAACATTTGACATGGAAATACCGATGGGTTTATTCTCACACAATGATAGCGAAAATCTCGCTGATGACTCAGGAAGATTTTAAAAGGATATTTTTAATAATTGAAAATGAACGCTTACTGAAACAGAAAAAAGGAAATTGCACAAACGCTTTGAACCAATAATTCAAAGAAATCTTTGTTTTACCTTCTAAAGATGCGTGTAGAGAAATATAACTGTACCTATTCGAAAAGAAATATCGCTTGCGTCGACCAAGAAAATGAGAGACCTCTTTACTATTTTTAGAAAGATGCACAAAAAGTAAAATACGTTGTTCAATTTTTCGAATATCCATTTCGGCCATACTTCTGCCCTCGTGTTCAACCATTACGGTTGTAACTTGAGGGAAATGACGAAGTTTATTTTCGGAAGCTATACGCAACCAAAGTTCGTAATCTTCTGTTCCTGATAAGCCTCTAATCTCTGAAAACGGGTGTGCCTTTGCCATTCTTTGGCTCATTACAACACCTGCACAACCAATTACGTTTGTGGAGATCAAGACTGAATTAAGAACAGCTGGTAATTTACTTGATTTTCGAACCAGATTACCTGCTTCGTCTCTGAATTCGTAGTTTAGATGCAGGAACTCTATAGTGGGATTATTATTAATAATCGATAATGCAGTTGAAAGATGGTCGGGTAAGAGATAATCATCGGAATCGAGTAACGCGATGAATTTTCCTTTAGCCATCTGTATACCTGTATTTCTGGCAGCTCCTCGTTCACGATTTTCTGTTTTGATATATCGAATTCGAGGATCCTCAAAGGCAGCAATTACTTCTGCTGTATTATCAGTACTTCCGTCGTCTACAAAAATAAGCTCCCAGTCGGGAAATGTTTGCGAGAGAACAGATTTATGCGCAATGCCAATAAGCGAAGCCCTGTCATAACATGGGATAACAATCGAAAACATAACAGAATTATCCTTCATAACATTCTAATGTTTTTTCAATCATCATCTTTATTCCAAATTGCTTTTGAACTGCATTAAATCCTTCAACTGCCTCTTGTTGTGCTTCTGCAAGGTTCAGAACTATTTTGCGTAATGCAAAGTAAATTGCATCTGTATCACAAAATGGTACAATCGTGAAATTTTTTTCATTCTTTTCAAATTCCTTAGCAATTCCTGAAAGCGTAAATATTGAAGGACAATTTGCTGCCAATGCCTCTATGTACACCTGCCCGAATGCTTCACTGTGATCATCAATTGGCACATGAACAAAAACGTTGAACATCTTAAATAAAGCTGGGCTATCCTTTTCAAAGACAATTTCCCGATAAGAGTTTTCAGGCAAATCGTTTAGTAACTCTTTTATCTCCTTAGCATAATCACCAGTTGCATTTGCTAAAACTAAAAACGCATTTGGGAATTCTATGATGATTTTTTTGAATGCTGGTATTACATATTGAATTCCTTTCCAATGTGTATATCTAGAAATCATACCTATAACAAAACGATTTTCTGTAATTGAATATTTTTGTTTAATCGAATCAATGCGAGAAGTAGGTACATTATTAAAATAGAGCAAATCGAATCCATGAGAGATAACAGTAATTTTTTCTGCTTTAACTTTTTCCCTATCAATTAAAATATTTTTTATGTTTTCAGATATAGCAATAATTTTTGTTGAGAGCTTATTTATAAATAAATCATATTTTATAGCTTGTTGAAAATATTCATGATGCATCGAAGCATGATGACGTGTATGGATTCTTTGTTTAATACGTAACAACCAAGCGGCACTCAATCCAATTAAAGATGCGTCAAATAAATGAGTATGAATCAATGAAGGACGAATGGTGAATATTTCAGAGAAGGTTTTAATAAACGCCAAAGGAATATCCTTTTTACCCTGATATTTTATCCACTTCGTTTTATACCCAAGTTGCACGCAGTATTTTTGCAATTCAGGAGTTTTAGGATGCAAAAAAATAATATGAATGGGTGTATGCTTAGCATATAACTCTCTGAAAAACCATTCCAACGCAAGGCTTTTATCAACTTGTGAAATTACATATAGCCAAGGTTCAGAAGGTGTTGTTTTTTCTTCCATTGAATTATTATGCAGCCTTGTGATAACCTTTATAAATATTTGCACCAATCAATACATTGCACAACTTAAAATATATTTTATCCAATGATGTTTGTGAGGTCCAATGATCGGCAATAAACAAAAGCAGTGGTTGAATTAATAATATGCAACGGTAAGCATTGGCTTTAAGAAACGAATAATTTATTTTCTGATCCACATAACCAATACTTACAGCATGTCGCCGTGTTATTGAATTATTTAATGTACGAACAAGAAATCCTCTTAAATTAGTTTTATTTACTTCATTATGTAAAGCAGTAAAACGAGGTTCAATAAAGCAAGGAATATTTTCTTTAAGAACACGTACAGAGAAATCATAATCTTCAAATCCTGCAAGAGGAAAAGTAGCGTTGTATCCATTTACGTGTTTATACACTTCTGCAGGAATTAACAAAGTAGCTCCTGCTAATCCCGAAGCTCGGAAAAGATCATTGTCGTTCCACTTTGTGCCTTTACACCAACCTTTCATTGTTGTAAAATCGATATGTTCCAGGAAACGGCCAAAGGATTGTTTCCTTATTTGCTCGATTAGATATGGAGGATATACCCAGTTGAAATTAAAAACAGCATCTGGGAATTCCTCATGGAGTTTTAGTGCTTGATTAAAGAGGAGTTTATCGATCCACATGTCATCATCCAAAAACCAAAGTAAAGATGACTTTGCTAGAGTGGCACCATAATTTCTTGCAGAAGCAACACCTGAGAATGGATTATTGACTACTCTAAAACACTCATTGAATGCCGATAAATCAATCGATGCAGTTATCGAATCATTAATGATAATTACCTCAGCATCTACTCCAGATATGCTCTCCTGTAATTTCTCAAGTGACTGAATTAAAATTTCGATGCGATCCTTAGTAGGAATGATGATACTTATTTCCAATAGTTGATTAGTTTAACCCAATGACAAAATTAAGTAATAAACCTAAGACCAGAAGGCTGAAAGGATCAACATTTACATGATTAAAAAGCAAAAAAAAACTGTGCCATTATCTGACACCGCTTTTCAATTTTATCACAAATTTATTTTGTTATCGTCATCAGTTTAGCATCGATTTGTTTTCCATCGATAATAAGATGATAAACATAAGTTCCCTGACTAAGGAAATTAGCATTTATTTCTACTTGGCCTATTCCCTTTGTTAAAATTGCAAAAGATTTTAATGCAGCACCATCCAACGTATAAAGATTAATCATCGCATTTATAGCATAAGAAGGTACATAGAATTTAATAACTGTTTTTTCCGAAAACGGATTAGGAATATTTTGTTCGAGTTTCAGAGCATCGTTCTTAATATCACTGTTTGCTAATTTATCCTGATACGATGAGCAACATTGAGTAAGAGCGTTTTCAAATTCCGATTGTTTTTGTTTTATTAAAGTCAATTCATTTTTCAAATCATTTACTTCAATATTTTTTTCTTCTATTTGCTGTTGTTGTTCTTAAATAGCTTCACTTAAAACGGGAATAATCATATTATAATTTACCGAGTAAAAACCGTTTTCATTTAATGCAACAGTTTCTGGAATAATTTTTATTAAATCCTGCGCCAGAAAACCAACTTGAGGAAGATTATCAAATTTCGTTGTTGTTGTATTTTCCTGCTTCCATGAATATGTTTTAGCATTCTTCGCAAGTACTTTTTCCATGGCATTTTTCAACGGATGAATATCTGATTTCAATCGTTCATCAGATGTAGCTAAAAATGCCGTTGCCGTTGATACATCTGCTACATCCAACTTTACAGTTCTAGAGGATGACACACCTGTTGAACCTTGAAATTGTGGATTTGATGAATAAGAAAATCCGCTAGTAACACCATTACCAACGCTTGTACCGTCATCATAAATTGGGCTACAATTTAGTTGTCCACTACCTTTCCAAATAGGTAGCGTCCCCGAATTATTACATACTTGAAATATAAGATCATTTCAATAACTTACTCTCCCATTGAAATTATTCCAAATCAAAACTTTTGTGTCGCTTGCAGAAGGGAGATCTTCTAAGCGAACATCAGTTGATCCCGCACTTGCATCCATATCAGCAACAACAAAATTTCCTGCTGGTGTACTTGTACCTTTTCCGACCTTAAAACCACGAGTTTAAGTACCATCTCCAAGTACCATGCATTCATCGCAATTAGCCGTAGAATAATAACCAATTGCATTGGCTTTAGTATGTTTTGCCATCGCAGAATATCCAGCATAAAAACCTAAAGCCATGTTGTTACTCTCTCCAGAATTTGAGAATCCTGCACTCTTCCAAAAAAAACTATTATTCGTACCACTTGTTAAATCGTATCTTGAGCTATTACAAAAAAAAGAATTATTCGTCCCCGTACAATACTGACCAGAATGATAACCTAAAAACTACAACTACTTGCTGATCCATTAGATCCTTCATTTTGGCCAATAAACGTATTGTAATTTCGTACAGTATTTGAATTACCTGACAATAAGCCAATATATGTATTTGCACTTTCTATTGTGGTACTATACCCAGACCCAATACCCATAAATCAATTATTACTTCCAGTAGAAATTGAATATCCAGATTGATAACCATTAAAAGTATTAAAATTTCCTTAACTACTCGTTCCATTACCTGCTTTCTATCCAAAGTATGAATTTGCATTACCAGTAGAATTATTTAGTCCTGCTGAAATGCCAATAAAGGTTGCGCATTGGGAGAGAGTCCAGCCGTAGCTGTAGAAGTTACAGGAGTTCCTGGCAGTGACGGATAGGCGCATCTGGATAAATAAATTGTGCTATTATGGCGTTAAATGCAAAAGCAAAGTATGCTAATAAATAAATTTTCTTTTTCATTGTAATGAGATTTTAAGTTAAAAACAATTATTTGGCAAGAAATGAATAATAGACGCAATGTCCCCTTTGCTGAAAAAAAAATCGATTAGAAAAAACATGAAATTTTGTAATTGAGTTAAAAAACACTTAAAGCAATGGATCTTATTAACAAAACTAAAACAATTCTGATTTATCAAAAAAAAGTTTCAGGTTCTATTGTTTAAAAAGCACCAAAATATCATCTCCTGCAACAGTACCATTTACCTTATCGCGATTTAGTTGAATATTTACAATCTTTAAAAAACTTATTGGATTTATAAGAATTAGTCCCAAGAATTTAAAAGGTGAGAGTTGAATATTATCATCATACAGCTTTTGTGTTAATGATGTGCGAACCCGACTTTTAAAACTTGTACTGCAAAAATTTATCAATTCCACTTTTAATCCGAGCTCCTTTCCAAGCTGCCTGTAGGATTTTTCATTCAGGCGCAGCATGTGATGCGGTGGATTATTTAAAGGATGATACCATAGAGCTTCATACGAGATTGGTGAATATGGAGTGGCGATAATTAATGTACCATTCGGTTTTAATCTATTAGCCATTGCTTTCATGAAAGAAATGGGATTAGGTATATGTTCAAGACAATGAAAAGCAACAATGAAATCAAAATCTTTTTCTTGATACTCCTGAATTGGCAAACATAATGCGTTCAAACCTTTTTCTAAACAGGCATCAATACTTTTTTGAGTGGTATCCAAACCGATTGCGTCAACTCCGTTTATGCTCTTAAGTTTTTCCAAAAAACTCCCATCACCACATCCAACATCAAGAACTCTCACTGGCAAAGTGCTCTCTAAAATCAGTTTTTTTACAATTGCATACTCTGGTCGATCGTGAGTATAGTAATGAGGTTGCGAAGCAAGTAAAGTATAAAATGCATCATTGCCAGGAATGCAGGGATGTGCGAATTCTAAAGTACAATTATTGCAACGATAAATACTGTAATCACTAGTTACTGTATTTTCAGGAAATAGTGTATGCATCAAACTGCTTAAACCATTAATTATTTTATTTCTATCAAGATTATACATCAAGGTAGAATTTACTTTGCAAACAAGACATTTAACTTCCGAATTCATTGCGCTTTAAATAGGTATTGAATATTTACAATAAGATTAATTTCTGCCAAATATTATAATGTAAACCAAAGATAATACTTTATTATGTGAAGAGAATTTATGCAAATGATAAGTCATTATTTCTAAATTTCAATCATTCTCCTCTTAGTTTCCGGGGAAGGAAATATTTTAAGATCAGTAATAAACGTTTGTTAGGATAACGATGAACAAAAAAACAAGAAGGAAAAATATCATATTCAGGGGGATGTTTTCCCTTTGAAATATTAAAAACATTACCAATTGTTCTGAATTGAGTTGGATCAAGCTGAAAAGTCATTCCTGCTTTTAAGGCTAGCAATGATAAAATAGATTGATCATGCCTGTTTACCTGAAAATCGGGTAAATTAGGTTGCCCAAGTTTATTATCATCATCAGTTATAAATCGATCAGTACAAGCAAATTTAAGAACTGTTTTGCTGAAGTCTCTTGCTGATTTACAATTCTGATAAAATTGGATATTTGCATGAACCATAGGTGCCTCGTAATAAGCCAGTTCATCACAATTTAACGCAATAAAAATGTCCCGTTTTGTGTATTTTGATTGAGGTCCTTCGTTTGTAAATAACACAACCGGATTATCCTTACTTACAAGGTTAAGAATATGTTGCAAACTTCTTCTGATAATTGTTCCAGCATCAACATATAAGAGCAAATCATCTTCATTCAATTGAGAAAGTACTTCGTTAATATAATATGGTTTCCATAACCAATATCCTCCACCAACTTTTTCATCCAGAATATCTTTGTGCTGCTTATAAAATTCAGTTTTTTCAAGTTGTTTTCTTGTCTTCAATATACAGGAATCCACTCCAAATAATTTCGCAGTGAATGCTAACAATAACTGTGAAAGCCTATAATTGGGAGTTGCGTATGAAAGTAAAACAACTTTCGACTTAATTTTTTTTTGGTCTTTTTCAGGCATCTTATTTCGTTTTAAGTCGTCTGAAAGTTGCCTTTACAAAACCAATTCCTTTTCTCATTGATAATGGCAAACCGATGTATAGTCTTCGTGAAATTTCTTCAACAATCGTTTCTATTCTTTTTCCTTTTACAATAAACTCAATGTTTTCCTTTTTACACAATCTTATTGCTTCTCTCATTACAACACTTTTTGTAAGTGCGCCACATAAATAAACTATTGGCCCATGCACATAATTTTTCCACCGATCTCCTTGAATACAAAGAGATCGATAATTTTTATTTGCGAAACGTTTTGATGCTTCCAACTCAAATTGCCAAGGTGATTCTCCGTCTACTAAAAGCTCTGAAAGGATATTTTTATTCCATATTCCAATTTGTAAATTTACAAGATACTCTGAAGCTCTATTTATTTCGCCGTACCCTGGCGCTTCAGGAAGAATTTCATAATTCCAAATTGATTTATATTTGTAAGGAAAGCAAGCTAGCATCATAAAAGATGCATTATTATTTTGCAAACAACTATAAGCATTCTTTACCCATACAGTATTAACTGCTTTATAAATAAAATAATCCTCAAGAATTATCATTACATACTTCTCGGAAATCTGATCTAAAATAATTTTAAGCTCATCTGACCAATTGCTACTCTTATTGCTATTGATCGAACTTACATTTTGTTCATCAGTTTTTAAAAAGTTGGTGCCTAAATAAATTTTATAGGGACAATCGATCCAGAACTTCCTTAAAAAAGAAAAAAATGGCGGCCACAGATTACTATTCTTATCACATGATAAAACCAAAATCGCCAATTGATCATTTTGAGAATTCAAATCACCCATATTCTTATTTATTAAACTGAGTTATTCGAGATATAAAAAATGATTTTGAAAAATAAAAGATAACCGACTTTAAATATTTCGGTACTGCAACATTGAAATAATTATGATTTACTAATGTTCCTAGGTTGCATCCATTTCTGAGAAAATGGCCACAGAACCCAAACCACTTTTTATGAAGCATATCATTTAAAGTAGTTTGATCATAGAATTTGCTTCTCGAATTCGCTTCAGAAATTTTTCTAAACCAAAGCAAAACATTAGTAGCATAAAACTCATCAAAGGTGTAATCGAGTTTCAATATTGAATAATGCAATTGATACTCTTCATTAGTTGCGACAATGCCCAATTTTTCAATTTGCATTTGCTGACATTTAAGCATCAAATCAAGTTGTACTTCATTGTGTTGGTAAGATATTTGTCCTGAATGTGTGCGATACTTCAATAACACTTCCGGGATATTTGCAAATTTAAGATACTGCGAAGCACGAATCCACAATTCATAGTCTTCGGCGTGTTTGAATTCTGAGTTAAAAAAAAGGTTGTTATTTATAAATTTCATTCTTCGAAATGCGATTGTGGGATGCGCGATTGTTGAATTGAAAAGCATTTGTGTTCTTATTTCATTATGCGTTAAACCCATTTCGAAAATCTTATTTGAATCCAGTCCAATAAAATAAGAACCAACAACATCAATATCCGCATTTTTTTTAAAGAAATTAACTTGTTTCTCAATTCTCTTCAGAAAGGAAATATCATCAGCATCCATCCGAACAATATATTCTGTCCGTGCTTCCTTCATCCCTTCGTTCAGTGAAAAAATTAACCCTTTATTATAGTCATGCCGAATACATCTTATCCGTTTATCCTGAAAAGACTGAATAATAAACGGAGAACTATCAGTAGATCCATCATCGATAATTAAAAATTCAAAATCACTGAATGTTTGATTTAAAATACTTTCAATGGCTTCCTTCAAATGCTTTTCAGCATTATAAACTGGCATAACAACAGAAACTAGGGGATGCAAAATCATTTTTACAAAGTTATCCAAGTTGGAGGAAATAAGTCGGATATATCTTTTGATTCATCTACAAACCAACGTTTAGGTGCGATTACAATTTTATCTGGATTAGGGTTTAACCATGCTGACCACCAACTAAAAGAACTATTGGCAATTATATTATGTTTACATTTTTGTAAGAGATAAAAATCAAGCATTGTATCGGTACTTGTTCCACTAGCATTTATTCCAATTCCATGCTCATGAATGAATGCATCAGTAGCTTTATGGTCATCAGAAAAAATATAAATTTTATCAATTTTGGTCTTCGACTTTAATAATTTTATAGCGGACAAATAATATTCATCGGGCACAATGCCATGAATAGCGCTAATTAATGGATTAGAAAGATAATCACCTTTACGCAAATGAATAGATACTGAATTGCAATTACAAATCTTATTTAACAATGGAAAATCTTTGAATTTATCTTCATTTATCCATTGAAATTCTTTCATGATAATTGCAGCAATCAAAGAGAAATATTTTTCACTTTGCCAATACCCATCTAAAATTAATGGCTGCTTTTGCTTAAAGAATTCGGAATCGAATTGGAAATATTTTTCCTTATACACTGAAGGATGATTTTCGTTGAAGCGATTTTTGTTCAGCAAGAGATCACTAAAATAATACTTTGAAGATTTATAGAATTTATAAATATCGAAAACGGAAATTTCCTTCGCCGAAATATTAAAATTATTTAAATCGAAAATTCTATTCTTGCTTTGCTTGTAAAACTGTGTTTCCAGGCGAAGTGTACATCTGTTCTTTTCTGCTAATGCACGAGCAGCAGCATATTGAAACATTTGGTTTCCTAAGCCTCCAGATAACTTCGCAATAATCATCGTTAGTTTTTAATGGCAATTACGTGCCAACCAAAACACATCAGCTCTGATGATTGATTATCAATAGCTGCATAATTCTGAAACATTTTTTGTACAATTTTTAGAGCCCACGATTCAATACGAGATGGTTCAGGCAAATTATAATTAATAGCAATATGCCTTGACCTTCCCACCTCTTGCATAATAGAAGAAAAATAATTTCCGTTTGGAGTAAGTCGCTCAATTTTGAATCCTAATAATGGAAGATGGTGTTCGTAGTAAAACCGAGAGAATCCTGTACTGAAATGGTAGGGAGCAAAATGCGTCATGCTGCAGAACGGAGCAGTAAGAATTAATTTCCCTCCTGGCTTTAAAATTCTAGAAAATTCACTCAAGGCCTTTAATGGATCCGGAATATGTTCAAATACTTCGGTACATAATATTGCATCGTAAGTAGCATCAGCAAGTGGTATTGTAGTAATATCAGAAACAATATCCAGCTTACCATAATCCCACGAATTCATTTGCAACCCTGTATCTTTTCCCTTAGGGTCATACGCAGCAAAATCCTGTGACGTATACTTTAAATGACCACAAAATCGACGATATTGTTGTTCGCCAGCACCGGCATCCAAAAGAGAACTACTAGAAAGTAGTTTCTTTAATTCTTCCTCAACCCAATCAATACGGGTTTGTTCATTTATAGAATTCATATTTACAACAACAATATTTCCATTTTAAATTAATGCTAATAATAATTCAATATCTTATTTTGAGAAATAAGAATCGACCATTAATAAGACTTCAATCAATATAATTCTTTTTTTTCTTTGAGTACTTTTTTAAGATATCCCAAAATTGAAGTGCGATGCGCTCTGGTGAATGATTTACCCTAATCGCATTAGCGCCGTTTTCAGCAATTTGCGAATAATATTCTGTCTTACTAATTAAACTTAACAAGTACATTTTTAACTCTTCAATATTTTTATAAAGCAGATAATCGTGTCCCTCTATTGCTTCTATATTTTCGAAAGCCATTTCAGTACCAATACCTAATAATCCACTAGCCATTGCATGCAAAACTTTACCTTTTGTTCCAGTACCAACAGTTATTGGAAAAATTTGCGCCTGCATTGATATCAATGCTTCATGAAAATCAGTAACCCATTTAATTGTCTTAACTTGATAACCTACTTCTTCGAGTTCACCATTAATATCTTCGAATCCCGATCCGATAAAATCAAGTTCGTAATAATCTCTAAACTCGCCAGCATTTGCAACAAGCATTTTAATTACTTGATCTAATCCATTACGTAAATAAATACTATCAGCTTGACCTGAAATCAATAATTTCTTTTTGTTGTTTAAAGGAAAAGGTGCTGCTTTTTTGTTCGCCAATTCATTATGTGGATGCGGAACATAATAAGCAAGATTAGTTTTGGAAATTTCATTAAAAAAATTTGCATCTGTTTTACCAACCATGTGTACAGGTACATCATTAGCTGCGATTCTTTTTTCTAAATATAAATATTTTTCGTAGCCCCTTTTTATTTGTGACAACTCTTGATCTCCCATTGCTAAGTTTTTATCAAGACATCTCTTATAATGCAGGGAAGCACTATCCATTCCTGACATTACAATAGGTAATGATTTTAAAGGTTCAATCCACCGAAATAGCCAATTAGGATATAACCATATCATGTCATATTTATCTTGAAGAATCTGAGAAATTATTTTTTGTGGTGGCAAAAAAAGTTCAAGTAATCCTGGTAGTTTTTTGATTTCACTTCTTTCCAGATATCGCCTTATGAATTTTTTGAATTTATCAAAAACTGAAAATGATTTGTTATTGATTTTATAAACAGCATTTAAATTTAATTGATCAAAAGATAATTGAAGGCTATCTTCTGTAACATCATGCTGCTCATAATAAAACAAATCCACGCTAAAATCTGCAGGTCGGAATTTAAGTAATTGAAAGGGTAATGAATTTGGTGCTTTATGATTATCAGATAGAGGAGGAAACGCTGAGATAAAAGCGACTTTATATTTTGAGTCCAGTTCCATTTTTATTATTGTCTGAATGCATAAATCATTCCTGTTCCGTTACTGTATGGAAGTAAAGACAGCGCAGAAAAACCTACTTTACCAAGAGGTTCAATTAAACTATCGGGGCCCTTTTCATGCCATTCCATCATGATCCATTCAACCTTGCTGATCATTGGTAATTCAACTAATCGGTGAATGATTCCATACTCAGCACCTTCACAATCTATTTTCATTCCGATCGGCAAATCAGTTTCTTTGAATATTTCATTATTTAAAATATCAATGGAACGAATTAATATTTCTTGTTCAGTAACATTCACTTTCTCTGTGAGACGATCAGGGATACCGCTAATTCCAACACTGCCTTTCCAATCGTAATTATATTTCAGTTTTAGTTTTTCATCCTTCTCTCCTACACCAAAATTATGGGTTGTTATTTTTGTATTAATATTAGGATTTAAGGAAAGATTTTTTAATGCCTGATCGTATGTAGGCTTGAAGGGTTCAAAGCCATGTATTGCGATAACATTAGGCCTTGTTGCAAAAAATAAAGAGGAGAAACAAACATTCATTCCAATATCGGCAATGACATGAGGCTTTTGATAAAAATAATTGTATACTCCTTCAATATGAATTTCAAACAAAATAAATAAATCTTCTTCTGTTTGAACGTGATGATTTATGCCTTTTATTTGAACATGTAATTCTTTACCATTCCATAAAAATTTTGCATCATGAGTTTCTTTTAATTTTTTTGCGTATCCATAACCGTTAATCAAAAAGTCGGGATTATAATCTGCTGGAATTTCACATCCTAATAGGACAAAATTAATTGAACCAGCTCCTGGTATTTTCACTATTTCAGAATACGGAATTCCTTTTTGATATAAAGTCCGAGTCAGTTGATCAGCAACGGAAACCTTGAGGCGATTAATAACACGATTGAGAACTCGCATGAATTATTGATATTTTAATCCCAATTAATGAGAATTTTTCTTGTCCAGCTTTTTAATAATGTACAGAGAATCAATTTCTGTTAAAGATACGCTATTTACTGCTTTATTTTTACTTGAAGAACTTACTAATAATCGACCTGCTTTTCTTAATAAATTATTGACGAACCCTGAAGGTATATCGTTGACAATTTCAAGAAATTTTTTCTCACTCATTTCGTTATTTGATTTTGTGAGAAAATGATTGCTTTTTCTATCACTTATCAATTTACTTCCAGTTAACTCTGCAATTTTTTTTAGTGCATTTACAGAATAAAATGAAATATGCTGGCCATGATAAGGAGCTATATAATCCCAATCATCAGCTTTAGTAATGTTGGAAGGTTTAATAATTGTTGTGAAATATATTGAGTCAGCATATTTAAATAATGTACGCACATCTTCGAGTGGATTTACCAGATGTTCAAAAACCTCGAAACTTGTTACCAAGCTAAATTTTTTTTGGTCCGGAAAATCTACAATATCAAAACATCGTGCATAAAGATTTTTGCTGTAAGCATCTGAACGAATAAAGTTGTAGCCTATATCTCTCATTCGTCTAACAAAAATACCGCTACCTCCTCCGTAATCAAGAACCGGAGAATCGGCATTAGGAAAACAATGATCAATTAATCTTGCAACAATAGCACTATTGTTCAATGGTCGAGCAACTGACCATACATCATAAATACTTACCGCATCTTGATATGCTTCTTGCAACCAGTAAGGTTCTTCTGTTTGAATAAAATCGCAACTCGAACAAAAGAAATAAGAGACATCATGTCTTTCAAGAACATTAGCCTTAAAGATTAATTCTGATGAAGATCCGCAAATTTTACAAATCATGATTGCTTTTATTTAGGTCTACGTTTTCGGGATTTGTCCAGTTGAATCCTAAGCGTACAACGCCTGGCCATGCTTCTTTATATAACCCACGAACAGTATCTGGATGATCACTATCATGCGCATGAAAAGTTAAAATATCAGGAAGATAAACCGAACGTTTAGCAGGATCAAAAAACACTAATTGCACAAGCACAGAAAAATCACCTTCTGCAAAAACTCTTGCAGGAATCTGCATCGAACGCTTATAAACTCCGGGCTCATAAGTATTAGGTTTCCAATCAGCGTTAGCGGTAATACAATTTCCCTCCAACGTATAAATGCTTGCTCCGCAAATTAAATTACGCACTAGCTTCATTACATTAAACGTAAGTTCTACATCACATTCCTGATTAATATCAATAACACCTATTGCTTTATTATTCTGTATTAATTTACAACTTAGCAATTTCACTTCATCATCACCAGGTGCATTTGCAAGTGTCCAGTTCTTTTGATAATCATGATGTGTAATTCGTGAAATATAAGCAGGGATTACTTCAAATGTATTACCGATTTGTTTTATTTCACCATCATGTAACCAAACTGTTTTTTTGCAGAGTTGAGAAACAGCAGCCATATTATGACTTACAAATAAAATTGTGCGCCCACTTCTACTCACTTCTTCCATTTGGCCCATGCATTTCCGTTGAAACTCAGCATCACCAACAGCGAGTACTTCATCAATAATTAAAATTTCAGGTTCCAAAAAGGCGGCTACTGCAAAAGCTAAACGTAATTGCATTCCGCTAGAATATCGTTTTAAAGGAGTGTCCAGAAATTTTTCAACGCCAGAAAAATCCACAATCTCATCAAACTTAAGATCAATTTCTTTTCTTCTCATCCCAAGTATGGAACCATTTAAATAAATATTTTCCCTTCCAGATAATTCAGGATGAAAACCAGTACCCACTTCAAGCAAACTGGCAATCCTACCACGCGTAATGATAGAACCTGTTGTTGGTGGTGTTATTTTAGAAAATATCTTCAACAATGTTGACTTACCAGCACCGTTTTTACCAATAATGCCAATGGTCTCACCACGCTCAACCTGAAAGTTCACGTCGCGTAAAGCCCAGAATTCTTCAGTGCTTCTTCTACTTTTAAAAACATTCTGAAGCTTCTCTCTTAAACTAAGATAAGCTTGTTGTTCATGATCGATGATGAACTTTTTGGATATATTTTTTACTTCTAATATCGGTTTCATAGATCAGGCTAAATCGGCAAAATAGGCTTCTGTTTTTCGAAAATAATAAACTCCCACTGCAAAGAAAACAATGGCAGAAATAGTACTAACAAATATTAAAGTCGTATCGGGATCAACTCCTGTTAATGTAGATCTAAATAAGTTTATAGCACCAGTCATTGGATTCAATGCAATCACCCATTTTATCCAAGGGTGTTTAATCATGCTTACGGGATAAATAACAGGAGTAACAAATAATAATGCTTGGATAAGAAAAGGGATCACATAGCGAAAGTCGCGGTATTTAACATTTAATGCAGCTAAAAGACAACCAGGACCAAACGTTCCCAGCGTCACCAATATCAGACTAAAAAAAAGACATGAAGTAAAATATAATGGATCTATGGGAGTTTTATACCAGATCAACATCCCAAGAAAAAGTACGAAAGCCATAATAAAATCAAAAAGTGTTACCAATACAGCTGACAGTGGTATGATTAATCGTGGAAAATAAATTTTCTTAATAATATTAGAGTTCGTAACCATACTATTAGCAGCATTGCTTAAACCATTTGAAAAAATATTCCAAAGTAACAAACCAGCAAAAACAAACAGTGGATATGGTACATTATCAGAAGGAACAGCCAATGTTCTTCCAAAGAAAAAAGTAAAAATAATAACCATCATGATCGGTTGAATTACCGCCCAAGCAAAACCCAATACCGTTTGTTTATATTTTACTTTAATATCTCTCCAGGTAAAAAAATACAGAAGCTCACGATTTTGCAGTATTTCACCTATTCCAAGACTAATTCGTTGTTGAGGCTTTATTTCAAACTCGTAATCAGATTTCATTTAGAATTATTCATTTTAGAAAGGTTAGGATTAGGCGATGAAGGGCTTATTGAGAATTCTTCAAAAACCCGAAATCTGTCATTAGAAAATAAAATTTAACTTGCTGCAAAAATAGAAACTCAAGCGATATAGTTTCATACTGTTTGTGATTCCTTTTAAGTATGAGTTTTAATTATTCTATCTCCCTCAGTAAAAGGAATTTATACTACGATCAAATGCAATTATATAGTTTATTTTTTTGATAAATGGAAGCTTTTGTTCACTTAAGGATACAAAAAAGGGGCTATGTTTGATCAGAATCCCTTAGTTTTGACTTTCCATCTGCGCGAAAGCAGCTATGACAACTAGCCAATCACCTGAAGTTTCCATCGTTATTCCACTTTACAACGAAGTCAAAGTTTTTAAGCAACTGACAAATCGTTTAGATGCTGTAATGGCAACATTGCCCTTTTCATGTGAAGTAGTTTTGATTGATGATGGTAGTCAGGATGAGACAAAGGAATTGATAAGAGAAGTTTGCCTTCGAGATGCTAGTTACGTTGGTTTAATACTAAGTCGGAATCATGGACACCAATTAGCATTAAGTGCTGGTTTAGCCAATACAAGAGGATCAAAAGCAATTATGGTAATGGATGGAGATTTACAGGATCCTCCTGAATTAATTGCAGATTTTTATAACAAACTGTCAGAAGGTTACGATGTAATCTATGCAGTTCGTCGTAAAAGAAAAGAAGGTCCTTTAAAAAAAGTGGCTTATTGGGCTTATTACAGGTTACAGCGTTCCGTAAGCAATTTTAATATTCCGATCGACAGTGGTGATTTTGGGATGATCAGCCGAAGAGTAGTAGATCATCTTAATAATATGCCAGAACAAAGCAGGTACCTTCGCGGGATGCGTTCATGGGTTGGCTACAAACAAATTGGTCTGGAATATGAAAGGGATGCCCGAGCAGCAGGAACAAGCAGTTATAGCTTCCGACAATTATTAGGGCTCGCTTACAATGGCATATTTAATTTTAGTGAGTTTCCAGTAAAATTTATAACCAGAACGGGAATGTATGCTATTATCCTTTCACTATTTTATTTGGGATATGTTTTGGTAAGAAAAATAATTTACAATGATGTACCAGCAGGATTTGCCACATTAATAATCGCAATCATCTTATTTAGCGGAGTACAGCTGATTTCAATTGGATTGATTGGAGAATATGTTTTACGTATTTACAATCAGGTGAGAAATCGACCTTTATTTGTTGTCGATAAAAAAATTATTGACAAACAAGAACAACATGGATAATCAATATTACAAGGAATACTATTCACTTGAGCGCAATCATTGGTGGTTCAGAGCGCGAACGATTATTCTCTCCGATCAAATTGAAAAAATTGCTGATGGAAGAAAATTAAAAATTTTAAATGTAGGTGCTGCAACGGGTGGAACGACAGAAATGCTATCAAAATTCGGTGAGGTTACATCTGTTGAATATGAACCTGAATGTTGTAGATTTTTGAATGAAGAATTACACATACCTGCAATGGAAGCGTCCATCACTGCATTACCTTTTGAAGATAATTCCTTTGATCTTGTTTGTGCATTTGATGTTGTAGAACATGTTGCGGAAGATCAACTAGCTGTTCAAGAGTTGAAAAGAATAGCAAAAAAAGAAGGATATGTAAGTTGTTCCGTCCCTTCGTTTATGTTTCTATGGAGCAAACATGATGATGTAAATCATCATGAAAGAAGATATACTGCTGCAACGTTTAAAACATTGTTTAATGGAAACGGAAAAATTATTTTCTCGAGTTACTTTAACACATTACTATTTCCTCCTATTGCTGCATTTCGTTTAATTTCAAAATTACTTCCTGAAAATTTTATGCGCAAAGGTGCAGGATCTGATTTCACTTTGGGCGACACAAAGAGCAGTGGAAATATTCCATTTAATCTGATGGCATCTGAACGAAAATTATTAAATAGATATATCCCCTTGCCATTTGGTGTTTCATTCTTTTTAATTTGGAAAAAATAATGACGAAACAACTTACAAAAAAAAATAAAAATATTCTCTACGGAATAATTGCCATCGGATTATTATTTCGTATTGCTTTTATTATAATAGGAGCTAAATTTTATTATAGTACAGACCAATTCATGGCACAAGGTGATACTCCAGGATGGATCAACTCATTTATCAATCTGCTTAGTACAGGTACCTATACCAGTAACATCGGCATTGAAAACGGTTTGTATTTTCGACCACCAGGATATTCATTTATTATGGGTTTCTTTTATCTGCTATGTGGAAAAAATTTAGAACTTTCTTACAAAGTACTTGCGTGGACTCAAGTCTTTCTCGATACAATTGCAATCGGAATGGTTTTCTCAATTGTTAAAAATGCAGGAGCCACAATTAAGGTAGCATTAACCGCTGCATTTCTTTATGCTATCTATCCTTTCATCATTGTGTGGACTCCAGTTCTATATGCTGAATTATGCAGTGTGTTTTTTATAATTGCTTCTTTATATTTTATTTATTCTTCAAAAAAATACAAATATATTTTTGCAGGCATATTTGTCGGATTTGCAGTATTAACACGTTTACAATGTATCTTTTTGTTCCCATGGATGATGCTACTTGTTTGGCAAAAAACAGGAGGGCGAGAATTTATACTTAAAGGAAGTCTTGCATTTCTATTAAGTTTTTCTGTCGTTTACGGAAGTTGGCCAATAAGAAATTTATTATTGCATAATCGCGTAATGTTTGCACAAGATTTAAGAGTAGGAAGACATTGGTCGCCTGATTATTTATCGTTCATGTATTACATCTTTGCAATTAAAACTGATCATCAACCGCAATATCAACAGATCATTGAAAATAAAAAAGTAGAGTGGCCTAAAGAAGCTTATTTGATGCCAGGCGACTCAGCTAAGTTAGATACACTTGTTCAGCTTTGTAGAACTTGTGGAACAGGTTTTAGCTTTTTCAAATATTATTCAGGTAACTCGCGCGATACAGTTCTTCCATCTAACAATTGCGACAGTATTATTGAACGTGGGTTTAATCAGTTAATAGCTGAACAAAAAGAAAATAATAAAATGAATTATTATGTGTTTACAACACTTGGTAATTTAAAAAAGGCATTGTTTAAATTCAGCTTATACGGAAATAAATCTACTACAGTAAAGTTAGCAGGCTCTACACTTTTTGTGTTCCGTACATTCATGATCTTTCTCGGATTATTTTCTATTTTTCTTAATTATAAAAGGAGATGGATTGATCCTCAATTGTGCACAATGATTCTGCTGTATTTTATTAGCTGGTATTTCTATATCTGCTTTAGTTATCGCAATATGGAGATTAGATATTTGTTGCATTGCGATTTATTATTGCTGATTCCTGCTGCAGGATTGATTTCCTCCATCATAGGCACATCGGATAAAAAAAAAATTGCTTAGGCTAACTAATCATGAAGGTTCCTGTATATTTATTCCATCGTGTTTCTGATGAGTCAGACTCATTATGGCCGCCAATTGTTCCTGCTTTATTTGATAAAATTATTCAAACATTATCTAAAAAGTATAACATCATAAGTATAGAAGAATTATTCCTGAATTCACCTGCTAAATCTTCAAAACCCTATGCCTGTATTTGCTTTGATGATGGTTATAAAGATAATCTGGAAATTGCTGCACCAATTCTTCAGCATTACAAGTGTCCTGCCACATTTTATGTAGTAACTTCATGTATTGATAGTGGTTTTCCAACGTGGACGTATATTCTTGACTACAATTTTTCAAAGACTTCAATAAAAAAAATATCGTTGCAAGGTTTAGTTCCTTCAGAGTTAGAATATGGAGTATTTTCATCACAATCCGACAAAGAAGATTATGCTAGGAAATTAAAACCATTTTTAAAAACTATAGGAGATCGCTCGAGAATTCAGGTTATGGAATCACTAGAAAAACAAATGGTAGATACTGTAGTTCCGCAATCTATGATGAATTGGAAAGAAGTGAATCAATTGAAATCTGCTGGGTTTATTATTGGGTCACACTCAGTTTCACATCCTCTTTTAGCAAAACTTCAAGAAGAAGAAGAAATAAAAAATGAATTATTTCATTCTGCACAACGAATAGAACAACAAACAGGTATTTTTCCAATAACGATTTCGTATCCGATCGGATCATATGATCAACGTGTAATGAAACTTGCCAAAGATTGCGGATACAAACTAGGACTTGCTGTAGAGCAACGTTTTGCTGAAACAAAAAAGGGTTCACTTTTTTCAATTCCTCGAGTTGAATTGTACCAAGAATCATGGTTGAAAACGCAATTGAGAATGTCGGGAGTTATTGGACAAATTAATTCATTGATGAAACGATGAGTAGCCCTAGTATACTTTTAATTTGCGGAAATGCTCCAAATCAGAAAGCACTTGCGCATAAGATTGCTTCACAGTTTTCATTAAAGGCAATTGTAGTTGAAACAAATCATTCAAAGAAGAAAACAACATTAAAGCAACTCATTTTAAAAATTGCTGGTAGATTATTTTTGCAACCATTGCATAATGCATGGAGCTCTATGATGAGTAAATACAGTCATCAATTTCCTGAATGGCCTTCTTGTGAAATTTTCCATACAAACAATGTTAATTCACCTGAAGTAGTTCGTTTCAGTAAGGAACAAAATGCATCTCTTTTCATGGTTTCCGGAACACGATTAATAAAAAAAGATTTACTTGCGTTGCAACCTGAAATAGGAATCGTAAACTTACATACTGGATTATCCCCTTATGTAAAAGGTGGTCCGAATTGTACCAACTGGTGCTTGTCGAATAAGGAGTTTCATTTGATAGGTAACACAATAATGTGGCTCGATGAGGGAATTGATACTGGCAACCTTATCACTACCGACTTTGTAAATTTCTCTGGAGAGGAAGATTTAAAAGAAATTCATTGGAAGGTAATGGAACAAGCACATGACCTTTATCTTAAAGCTATCGAATCAATTTTCACTCGAAGAGCTACAAAACCAGGAATAATGCAATCGTCGATTGATGTTGGAAAAACATACTATAATAAAATGTGGGGTTTAAAAGAACAACTTCGTGTGCTGAAACATCTTTATGAATTCAGAAAAGCGGTAAAATCAGGCGTTGTTTTTAAAGAGAGAAAAAACATACGTACAATTATGTCTTATTAGTCCTCTTTAAATCACCTTCGACCATCAGCAATTAATTACATTTGCAATTCTTGATTTCCAGTCTAACAAAAAGATAGTAAATTAACTATTTCACTTATGTGCGGTCTAGCCGGATTCATTTCATTCGAACCATTCTTTGACAAGGCAGATCTTGTTGCCATGAACAATAAAATTAAGCATCGTGGTCCTGATGCAGAAGGGTATTATATGGATAATTTTTGTGGTTTAGCGCATCGTAGATTATCGATTATTGATTTATCTACTCGGGCTAACCAACCGATGTTCTCTTCGAATGATCGTTATGTTATCGTATATAATGGTGAAGTTTATAATTACAGCGAAATTGGGGCTGGCTTGAAAGAAGGCGCAGGAATTCATAACCAGAGTATGTTTCGTACTTCGAGTGATACCGAGATGATATTGGAGGCATTTTCTCAATACGGTGTTGATTTCGTGAATCAATTAAATGGCATGTTTGCAATTGCCATCTATGATAAAGAAATGCAAGAACTTTTTCTGTTTCGTGATCGCTTAGGAATCAAGCCACTTATTTATTATTGGGACGGAGTTCATTTTGCATTTGCATCTGAATTGAAATCTTTGCAAGAATTAGATAAACTGAAAAAAGTTTTAAATCCACAAGCGATAAATGATTTTCTGCATCTTGGTTTTATTCCAGCACCCTCCACTATCTATAAAAATTTATTCAAAATGTTACCTGGTAGCTGGATAAAAATCAGCCGTAAAGGAATTGAAGAAACAAGATACTGGAATCCAAGACAGAAATTAACAAACAATATCATTAGAGATAAAGAAGAAGCATTAGTTAAGTTAAGTGACTTGCTGATGAGTTCTGTTCAATACCAATTGAAAAGTGATGTTCCATTTGGTGTTTTCTTAAGCGGTGGTATTGACTCAAGTTTAGTAACTGCTCAAGCTGTTAATTTATCGAGTGTAAAAGTAAATACCTTTTCAATCGGTTTCGAAGAGAATTCGCATAATGAATCGGAGTATGCGAAAGCTGTTGCCAATTATCTTGGAACCAATCATCATGAATTTATTGTTTCTTATAAAGATGCGATCGATTTAATTGATTCCATTTTTGATGCATATGATGAACCCTTTTCAGATCCTTCAGCGATTCCTACAATGCTAGTTTCAAAACTAGCAAGTAAATATGTAACAGTAACTTTATCGGGTGAAGGTGGTGATGAATTATTTTTTGGTTACGGATCCTATCAATGGGCCAGGCGATTAAGTAGTCCGATGTATAAAGTTTTCCGTAAACCATTAGCAGCTATTTTCTCTCATTTATCTTCTCGTTATCAGAGGATCAGTCAGATTTTACTTACTGAACATTCTAGAAATATTAGAAGCCATATATTTTCTCAAGAGCAATATTTCTTTACATCGGATGAGATAAGCAGACTGTTAAAGCAGCCTTATGTATACCCTTCCGAATTTGATACGTATGATTATTCGGCAATAAATTCTACTCCAAGTGACATTCTTACTACTCAAGGTATCAACGTAAAATCGAGGAAATTAACGTCAATGGAACAACAAGCACTTTTTGATATTCAATATTATTTATCTGATGATTTGTTGACCAAAGTTGATCGTGCGAGTATGCGTTTTTCAATTGAGACAAGAGTACCTTATCTTGATCATCGTGTTGTAGAGTTTGCATTGAATTTAGATCCTGCATTGAAATATCATCAAGGAGTACCTAAATATATTCTTAAAGAAATATTGTACAAATATATTCCTAAACAATTATTTGAACGACCAAAGCAAGGTTTTGCAATTCCATTAAATAAATGGCTACATAAAGAATTACTTTATCTTATCCATGAAAATTTGAATGAAGCAACAGTAAAATCAATTGGCGTTGTAGATTATGATATTGTAAAAAAATTAATCGATCAATTTCTTGATGATGGTAAAGATTATTTGTACAATCGTATTTGGCTCTTAATTGTTTTACATCGGTGGATGAAAACACATAAATATTAGTTGATTTTTTTTATTAAGAAAATTGCTTTTCGATTTTTCGGAGATCAACTGGATTTAATTCAGTATAATGTTCAGCAGCTTTTGCATCTAATTCTTTTTGTCGTAGATGTTTTATGATAAATAAAGCGGCTACATAAAAAGGAATACATGGAATTTTATAACGTACTAAACTTCCAAAATTACTTGTAGAAATTCCTACAGCAAATCCAAAGAATATAGAAAAGACAAGGCAGAATGTGAGAAGGTGGTGTTTAAGGAAATATCGAAATATTCCAAAAACCCGAACCATGATCAATACCCTTATAGTTAATATTAAGATGAGAAGATTTTCAATAGCGGAAACTAACATTACAATATTATTTGCTTCAAAAATGAAAGGGCGAAAAAATGTCGCTACCAGTGCCTGTGGAAGTTTTTGTAACATCGAAGGAATAGTAGCATCAAAATTACCGATATCAAAAGAGTTACCGTTATAATAATCCATTTTTAAATCACGTTGGGTAACCATTGCTTTTTTCAATACATTATCAAGAGTATACTCAGCTAACTGACTTTGCAAGAGACTCATCATTATATATCCGAAAATGAGACCAAATAATAGGAAGAGTGGGATTGTTGCAAACTTTGCCATTTTACCTTTTACTTGAGAAACAATTTTGTGTGCCGTCCAAAAAATCAACCCAGGCATCAACCCAACGAAAATATATGGCTTAATTGATAGAATTACCAAAGCAGCTAATACGACCATAATAATGTTACCGAAAATTCTTTCCTTTTTTACGAACGCCATATAATAGCTGTAAACAAGATAACCAGTACCAGCAAATGTGAAAGTATCCTTCAATAATCCAGAGCCCCAAAAGAATACAGAAGGTATAAAGAACAACGTAATTGCTAACTCTTTTTGAATTTCAGGAAATTCGCTGTTGAAGACTTTAAACAGCCTCCATACTCCCATGAATGAGAATGTTGCAATTAAAAAGTTTGTTGCTATAAAGCTTCCAAATCCCAAAAAAATAAAAGGAAACGATAATTTAACTACAAAAAATGTTTCCGCAGTCTTAAAATATACTGGATATCCAGTATCAAAACTAAAGAACACAAAATTTGCCTTATTGTGAAAATGTGTCATAATATCAATGAAACCAGATGTATTATAAACCAGAAGTTTCACTAAGCAGACACCATCATTATAATATTGTAGGGTATCTCCGCCAGGATAATAAAAAGTATAAACCAAACATAAGCCAAGAGCACCGAATAACTTAACTCTTAACCCGGGAAGGAACCACTTAAAGAGAGGATCCGTTTCCATCTTCCTTTTTGCATAAATTCTAGAAAAAAACAAAATAATAAGCAATGCAATTGGCCCAAATAGAAAATCCGCCATTGAATAAAACTGCATACTCTTCGAGATTAGATTGTAAAAGTACAGAATTATAAAATACTGGTTTCTATTTTTATGATACTGGCTGAAATCAAAAGATACTATATTTGAAACGTTAAATCAAACTCATGAATTTATCCTATTGCCTGCAGTTCTTGTCAAAGAAGAAATCATACTATTAATGATCCCCTCAAATCGACTAAAGGAAATTGATTTTTTACGTGGAATCGCTGTGATGTTAGTGCTATTTCGTCATTTTCCTTTTTCATACTATACAATTACAATGGGCTGGATTGGGGTCGACCTTTTTTTCGTGCTTAGTGGTTTTTTAGTTTCTGGACTATTATTCGCAGAATATCAAAAATTCGGAGAATTAAAAATAGGGCTATTTCTTATTCGAAGGGGGTTTAAAATTTACCCACTATTCTATTGCTTTATTCTGTTCACAATAAGTTACAAAATAATTGTAGGAATTACAATCCCACAAAACCAGATGCTCGGTGAACTTTTTTTTCTTCAAAATTATTTAGGTAGGTTATGGAATCATACGTGGTCACTTGCGGTAGAAGAACACTTTTACTTTTTCCTTTCCTTCCTTCTGTATGTGTTAGCACGTAAAAACCTTATTGAGCGACAAAAAATATTTTACATTATCACTGCAATTATTCTTATAGGATGTTTAACACTTCGATTAATTGCAAACATTAATCATCCTGAAAATGAGAATTTTTTTGAATCACATTTACGTTTTGATTCATTATTTGCAGGTGTCTTAATCTCCTACTTATTTCATTTTAATAAAGATAGTCTTTATCAATTCTCTAATAAGTTTGGGAAATACTTTATTATACTTATGCCTCTACTTATCTCCTTCACTCCTTTTATTGTACCAGAGCAATCATTTTTTATAAGAACAATAGGTTTCACTTTTTTATATATCGCTTTTGGTCTTGCATTGATATTGACAATTACGACAAATGATGTTGGCAATAAAATTGGCAAGATAATAAGTAAGCCACTATTTGAATCTATAAGGAAAATTGGATATTATTCCTACTCTATATATATCATTCACATTGCGATTGCAATGGCGGTAAAGAAATTTGAAACTTATTGCGAAATGGATTCCCACTTGTATTTTATCATCTACTTTTGTGGTAGCATCATTGCAGGAATATTAATTTCAAAGTTGATTGAGATTCCATTTCTAAAAATGAGAGATCGCTTTTTCCCTAAACGAACCGCTGATTTAATCTAAAAAATCTGATCCATTGATACTTTTTTTATCCTACGACGGCATGACGGATCCATTGGGTCAGTCGCAAGTATTGACTTATTTGTTTGGGTTATCAAATTCTGGCTATAAAATCCATATTATTAGTTTTGAAAAGCCAGAACGCTTTCAGCAATTTGGGGAAAACATTGAAGAGCAATGTAACCTAAATGGAATTGTTTGGCATCCTTTACCATATACAAAAAAACCTCCTGTAATTAGTACGCTTTTCGATCTCTACAAGCTATTCATTACAGCGAAGAAATTAAATAACGTATTTCATTTTAAATTATTTCATTGTAGAAGCCAATTAACAGCAATGATTGGAATGAAGTTAGCAATGAATTCTGGAGCAAAATTTATTTTTGATATGCGAGGCTTTTGGGTTGATGAGCGTGTTGAAGGAAATATTTGGAATTTATCCAATCCAATTTTTAAAATAATTTACCGTTATCTTAAGAGAAAAGAAAAAGAAATATTTCTCCATGCAGATGCTGTTGTATCTTTAACGTATAAAGCGTTACCATTAATTAAAAACATTCAAGGCAAACCTTTGAATAATCAATTAATAAAAGTAATCCCTTGTTGTGCTGATATTGATTTTTTTGATCCTCGAAATATTTCTAATGAGATGAAAACAACATTTCGTAAGGAGCTAAATATTCCAGAAGAAGCTTTTGTATTAACTTACTTAGGAGGAATTGGTACGTGGTATCTTTGTGCAGAAATGCTTGATTTTTTTAATCGAGTATTGATAAAATTTCCAGACGCTCGTTTTCTTTTTATCACTCAAGAAGAACCAGAAATGATTCTAAAACTTGTTGAAGAACGAAATATTCCTTCCTCAAAAATAATTATAAAATCAGCTCAGCGAAAAGATGTACCATCATTATTAAGTTTAAGTTCTGCTTCTGTTTTTTTTATCAAGGCATCGTTTTCAAAACAAGCAAGTTCTCCCACCAAACATGGTGAACTTATGAGCATGGGAATTCCATTAGTTTGCAATAAAGGAATAGGTGATACAGACCAAATAATTCGAGATAGCGATACCGGCGTTGTTTGTGATGCATTTACTACACAAGCTTATGATGAGGCCATATCAAATTTAAGAAAGAGTATTAGTGATGAACAAAAAAATCATATCAGAGAAACTGCTAAAAAATATTTTTCTTTAAAAGAAGGTGTATTATCCTATACAAAACTATATCAAGAACTTTTACATTAAGAATGATGGTATGGTTCATTCTTCAAGATCGTCATTGCACGATATAATTGTTCCACAAAAATTACCCGTACCATTTGATGTGTGAATGTCATCGAAGATAAAGCTATTGATTCCTTTGAACGTTGGCGTAAAGTTTCATGGAATCCGTAAGCACCACCAACAACAAAAATTAAATCACCTGAAATATTTGTAAATTTTTTATTCATCCAAGAGGCAAATTCTTCGGAATTGAAACTCTTGCCTTTTTCATCTAATAGCACCACATAATCGGTTGGTTTTATTTGGCCCATGACCTTTTCAGCTTCAGCTAATTGTGCCTGCTCCTTGCTTTTCCCTTTAGCACTAGGTACATCGAGTTCCTTATTCTCGAATGAAATATACCTATTTAACCTCTCAGAATACAAATTAATCCCAGTTTTAAGCCAGGAATCTTCTGTACGATATAACTGCACAAATTTGACTTTCAAAGTTTTATTATTTAATTGATGAATTGTTAATAATGTACGAAGATAACACGCAAATCTGAGAGCAGAAGGGCTTATAATTGTATAAAATTGAAAAATGGAAAACACTCTCTCTTCAAAACGAAAGTCTTGGCTTGATTTTTGAAAAAATTTAAGACTTTACTACAAACCATGAAAACCATCCTTACTACACTTTCGTTCTTCGTTTTAACAACGATTACGTCATTTGCTTCACTTGATATTTTCGATGAAATTGGGAATTCAATTAGATCAGGGGATGCCCATTCAATTTCACTTTATTTCGGCAATACTGTTGATCTGACAATTGTTAACCAAGAAGAAGTTTACAGTAAAGTTCAAGCTGAGCAGATTTTAAGAGATTTTTTCAGTAAAAACACTCCAAAAACATTTAATATAATCCATAAAGGAGAATCAAAAGAGGGAGCCCGATATGCAATAGGTAGTTTGGTCACTAGTCAAGGAGTTACTTACCGTACTTATTTTTATGTGAAACAGCAAGGCACGACTTCAATAATTCAAGAATTAAGATTTATGAAAGAATAATAATTTGCATAAAAAAAAAATTTATCAACAAAGGATCTACAAAATGAGATCCTTTTTTTTTGCCCTATAAAATTCTCTGAAGAATTAGCAACTTTGCAGCATTATATGGAACTACGAGATTTTATAAGGGCGGCACTTAGCGAAGATCTTGGTAACGGAGATCATACCTCACTTGCCACGATTCCCAAAAACAAGATAGGACAAGCACATCTACTTGTAAAGGATGAAGGAATTATTGCGGGTTTAGAACTTTCACAACAAATATTTAATGAAATAGACAACTCCTTAATTCAAAATATTACAGCCATAGATGGTCAATTTGTACATTATGGAGATATACTTTTTACTGTAAGTGGAAGTGTTAGGAGCATCTTAACGGCTGAACGATTAGTATTAAATTGTATGCAGCGAATGAGTGGAATTGCAACTACAACAAATAAATATGTGAAGGCAGTTGAAGAATATGGAACAAAGATTCTCGATACACGCAAAACAACTCCATTAATGCGTTACTTGGAAAAGTGGGCCGTGAGGATTGGAGGTGGGCAAAATCATCGCTTTGGTTTATTCGATATGATATTAATAAAAGATAATCATGTAGATAGTGCTGGTGGAATTGAACAAGCATTACAAAGTGCAAAAAAATATTTAATTGAAAATGATTTATCAATACCAATAGAAATAGAAACAAGGAATATTGACGAAGTTCAACAAGCTTTAAATGCTGAAATTGCTGATCGCATAATGCTTGACAACTTCACTCCTCCCCTATTAAAAGAAGCTATTAATTTTATAAACAATAAAGTTGTAACGGAAGCTTCTGGCGGAATTACTCTCGATAACATTAAAGCTTATGCAGCGACAGGAGTAGATTATATTTCGGTTGGTGCTTTAACTCATTCAGTGAAAAGTTTGGATTTAAGTCTTAAAATATTTTAAAAATTAACTGTGAGTAAGCTAAAAAATTTTCTTTTAAATAACTGGCCAGTAAAACCATTAATAGATCTTTCGAAGAAACTTCGATTACCAGGTTTTGATGGTATACCACTTTATTATGTCACAGATTTTTTTTCACAACGAATGAATGAGGGTGACATTCAAACTAGGGCTCGTTCGATGGCCTTTAGTTTTTTTCTTGCACTTTTCCCTGCTATAATTTTTATATTTACATTAATACCATATATCCCAATTCAAGATTTTCAAGACCAGTTATTAAGTTTGATACAGTCTTTTTTACCATCGAGTACTTATGATGCAGCTCAAACTACTATTGAGGATATTGTAAAACATCAACGAGGAGGATTATTATCGTTTGGATTTTTATTCGCTCTTTACATTTCAGCGGATGGCATTCTTGCTTTGATGAAATGGTTTAATACAAGTTATCATGGAGAACAAAAGCGCTCTGGTTGGCGGATGCGATTAATGTCGATTGGATTAACTATTACACTTGCTTTTTTTGTGATTATGTCGATTGCTTTAATCCTATCAAGTGAAATGGTATATCATTATTTATCGAAGCATCATATACTAACAAATCATATGCATGTATTTATTTTGCAAAGTATAAAATGGATCATATTATTAGTACTTTGTTTTTCGGCGATATCTATGCTTTATTATTTTGGCCCATCGAAGGTAGATCAACTACGATTTATTTCTGCCGGATCTTCGTTGGCTACTTTATTGATTGTAGTTACCTCACTTGCTTTTAATTTTTTTATCACACACTTTGCGCAATACAATAAAATTTATGGTTCCATAGGAACCCTGATAATAATTCTTATTTGGCTTTATATAAACTCTTTGGTATTATTAATTGGATATGAGTTAAACATATCTATTCAGAAGGCAAAGAAGCATAAAATTATTTCTCTTCCCATTGAACAGTAGTGCCATCTATTGTTTGAATTTCTTCCCAAACATTATTGACATTTAATTTTTCAATTACGTATCTGTCAACGCCTGAATTCCAATCGAAATATTTTGTCCATTTTAAAATATTACTTAAATCATTTTGTTGGATTTGAAGTAAAATAGACGAATTAATATTACTTGATGCTGTAGCGCTATTGCAAACATTTTGAATTTCTACTTTATAATAATATTCCTGTTGACCCACTTCAACATCATAATCAGAAAACTCGTGCATGAGTGCTGGAACAGAGGCTAAGAATTTAAAATTCTGTTTATCAGTTGATCTAAAAATATTATATCGTTCAACTAAATCAGGGTGCAATATTGGTGTCTTCCATTCAGTGAGAACGAAATGATTATCAACAACAGTACTTCTAATTACATCTACGTATTGATTACTAATATCACTTGATGGAGTGGCGTTTGCTGTATCGCTCCACGAATTAAACATAGCATCTTGGCAGATTGCAACAGCGCTAATTTTGTATGAATAAACCATCGGACAATACGTTGTTGTATCTGTAAATTGATGTGTGTTTGTATCAACAGATGCAACAATCTGATAAGGGCCTGCTAAATTCTCTTGGCGATAGATATCATATCTGTTAAATTCGCAACCCAAGTAGGGTGTCCAATTAAGATTTACCTTCAACGTATCAGCTTGGGCTTCTACATTCATTGTGGTGTGTTCTTTAAGTGCAGTAATAGGTTCATGGTGTAAACAGAAATCAAATGCTGCAACTTTATAAGTATAAGTATTAGTTAGTGTAGATACATTATAATCTTTGTAAACTGGTATATTATTGATGATAGCTACATTGTTTTGAAATATTTGTGCTATACTATCATAACTAGAAGTTACATTATTATAACGATAAACAATATAATAATTCATATCTCGTAAGTTGCAGAGATGCCAATTTAATTCCACTTCGTGATCGTCATTTACTGTTACTCTATATAGACTTGTTGGTGGTGGTGGAATAGTATCGAAAACTGTTATTAAATTAGGCCAAGCAAATGTTGAAGAGCAACCACCTTCATTCGTAACAATAAGTGTTATTGAGTATACACCATCTGCATTAAAAATATATAAAGGATTTTCCAAATTGGATGTATCACCGTTACCAAAGTCCCAATGAAAGTTAGGATTATAAAGTTCTTCAGAAGTATTTATAAACTGAACATTTACTGGACTACAACCTTGCGTAACATCTGATAAAAAACCTGCAATAGGTTGATTATTCACAATAATATTTTGTGCAAAGACAAAAGTATCTGCACACCCATAATTATTTTTTGATATTAGTTTTATCGAATAACTTCCTCCTTGCAAATAAGTATAGGTAGGATTATTTCCATAAATTATATTGCCGTCACCCATTATCCAAATTGAGCTATCAGCAATAGATCCTGAATTATCTAAATGAACAGTAAAAGGTGTGCAACCAACGAGATCGCTCGTTGTAAAATTCGCAGAAATTAATGGCGAAACTAAAATTGGCTGTGGCATCGTATAAATTGTTGAACAACCAGTTGAGTCTATTGTATATAATGATACAGTATAACTACCAGAATCAGGATATATATGAACTGGATTAATAGAATTGTCAGTTGTTCCATCTCCAAAGTTCCAATTCCATCCTATAGCACCTTGAGAGGAATCGGTAAATGCGATTGCAAGAGGTGCGCATCCAAAATGAGTTGATACATTAAAGTATGGAATAGATCCTCGAACAGTAATGAATTGTGTTTTCACTATCGTATCTGCACATCCAAATTGATTTTTACTTATAAGCATTACAGTATAAATTCCGGGAGCAGAATAAACATGCGAAGGATTTTGCAAACTAGAATTACTTCCATCACCGAAATCCCAAATCCAGTTGTTAGTACTTTGTGATTGGTCAGTGAAATTTACTATTAAAGGAACGCATCCAGAAGTACTATCAGCAGCGAAATTTGCAGTAGCAGTTCCAACTGCAATTAATGAATCAACTTTTAGAGTATCATAACATCCGCTACTTGACTGAACAACTAATTGAATAGAATAAATTCCATCAACTGTATAAGTATGTGATGGATTTTTTTGATTAGAAGTAAAGCTATCTCCGAAATCCCATGCCCATGATATTGCATTCGAAGAAGAGTCAATGAATGTTGTAGTAAATGGATTACATCCAGATGAATCGTTAAGAATAAAATACGATAACGTTCCATTAAAACTTGGCTTCGATATTGATTTTGAACATTGATTTACATCAGTTACTTTTAAAGTAATTGGACCTGATGGAGGTTTTAAATAAGTATGAACTGGATTTTGTAAAGTAGAAGAATCACCATCACCAAAATCCCATTGCCATTTTACTGCATCAGTACTTAAATTAGTAAATGTTGCAACTGTTGGAATACAATTTCCAGTATAGGTATAGCTGAAATCTGGTATCAGATCAGCCACATAAACAAGGTTAGGAATTGTTATTGATTTACTGCAGATATCTTTATATGCAGTTAAAGTAACATCATGATATCCTAAACTAAAATATGTATGCTGCGGATCTTTTACAGAACTTATTCCACCATCACCAAAACTCCAAGACCATGCATCACTATTTGTAGACTTATTCGTAAACTGAACATATACATACTGGCAATTACTAACTGGAGGTGTATAAGTAAATGATGGTTTCGGATCAAAAATTTGAATCAGATATATCATGTTAAAAGTAGTCGGACAATTATTAATATCCGTTGCAACTAATGTTACTTGAAAAGATAATGAATCAGTATAAACATGTGTTGCATTTTTTACATTTGAAGTTGATCCGTCGCCAAAACTCCAATCATAAGACGCGTAATTCATATTACCTACGCTAAAACTTATTGTATCTCCGGCACACGCTCTTCTTGTATTTGCTGAAATAGGATTATTTACACTTACTGAAAAAGATTTAGCAACGTAAGTACTACAATGATTTGTATCAACAGCATTCAAACTAATTACATAACTCCCATTTGAGTTTGGATATAAAATAGATGTTGATGATGCATTAGAAGTATTCCAATTTCCGAAATCCCAAACAGATGAAATTGTAGGTATCATTGTACTAACATTTACGATAACACCAGTACAAGTATTCTGCGTAACAATATTAAAATCAGTAACTGGTTTTACTACATGATAAATTTCTGAAAACAATAATGTATCATTATTACCTAATGAATCAGTCGCTATTAAAATAGTTTGAAATGCTCCGGATGTAATGTAGGAATGAATTGGATTTTGTTGAGATGAAGTTGTTCCATCACCAAACAACCAAACAACACTCGCTGCACTTGTATATGGATTATTATACTGAACAGTATATGGAGCGCAATGATAAACAATTGGTGTTGGTTGAATTACTCCTCCACCTAAAGATCCACTTCCTGGACCTGCTGGTCCGAAAGTAATCGGAGGATAAGTATAGGTATACTGGCAACTATCATTTCCAATAGTAAGAGAAATAGTATATGGTCCTAAACCTGCAAAAGTATGTGCAGGATCTTGTAATGACGATGAATCTCCATCACCAAATGACCAATGCCACCATGTTGCACTTGTAGAATTTGCGTGAAACTGAGCATCAATTGGTATAATAGTATCAGTAACAACAATTGTTGCATTTGCTCCTAAACCAGTAATTTGAACACCTCCACTTGATTGTAATGTAGTACTACAACCACCAGGAGTAGTTACTTGTAAGGTAATATCAAAAGATCCAGGATTCGAATAAGAATGAGTTGGGTTTTGTAAAGAAGAATTACCTCCATCACCAAAACTCCAATTCCAAGCTGCTGCATTTAGAGAACTATCAGAAAATGTTACAATATAGGGTGGACACTTTGTAACACTATAAGAAAAATCTGGAACAGCACCATCAATAATAAATGTTTGGAAGTTTCCAATGTAATAAGAGCACCCACCATTGGGCATCCAAGTAGTTAATGAAACCGTATATGTTCCGGGTGTATCATAAGTATGAGCAGGATTTGATAATGTTGATGTTGTTCCGTCACCAAAATCCCATAACCATGCGGATGCAGAAGAAGCATCAGCAAAATTTACAGAATGTGGTGCACAAGCAGTAATTGGGGCAGGCGATATAAAATTCATTATTGAACCAGTCACATTTATTGCTGTTGGATAAACTAAAGTATCCTTACAGCCTTGTGTGTTTGTTACAATAAGACTTACAGTATATGTTCCAATGTTATTATATACGTGACTTGGATGTTGTAAAGTTGAATATGTTCCATCGCCAAAACTCCAGCTATAAGAAACTGCATTTATAGATGTATTTGAAAAATTTACTGTTAATGGATTACATCCTGTTGTAATATCAGGATGAAATGATGCTGTTGGTCCGTTTACGTTTACATAGTACCAGTTATTCTTTACAATTTTAGTACATCCATTCTGACTAGTTGCAACTAAGGAAGGAACAAAATATCCAATTGAATCATATACATGTACAGGATTTGGTAAAATAGAAGTCTGACCATCCCCAAAATCCCAAAACCACGAGAAATTACCTAAAGAAGAACCATTAGAGAAAGTTACGGTTAATGGTTTACAACCTGCATTATTCGCCATTGTAAACTGAGGTGATGGAGACGCATCAACTCTCACTGTATCCAAAAAGACTTTTTGCGAACATCCATTAGGATAAACAATATTCACATATCCTGCATAAACTCCTGCAGAATCATAATAACATCCTGCATTTTTTGTGAAAGCAGAATCTCCATTACCAAATACCCAATAAGAATTCGATGGACTTGGTGCAGTACTAGTAAATGAAATTGAAAATGGAGTACATCCAATTACTGGACCTGATGTAATTATTGGTAAAGGATTACTTAATACATCCAAAGTAGAAATTAGATGTGCAGTATCCTTACATCCAAAACTATTTTGCGTAATTAATTCAACATTAAAATTACCAACAATCGA
>JAYVOC010000247.1:0-2706 GCA_043758125.1 Bacteroidota bacterium
ACCAACGCAATCCCCATAAAAATCATTTATTGCTGCGTGGTCCTGTGCAACATGGACTTCATTGTGCGTCCTCCGGACGCAACGAAGCCTTAGCTGTTATCGGTAGGTTTTCTGTCCGCAAAGTTATTTTTTTCTGTCATTTTAATAGTTCATTTATTCTGTCAAGTGATGGGCAAAAACCAAACATTAAAAATCTGTCGCCTTGTGTTTCATCAAGTTTGTATGTGTCAAATACTGTCAAGTTAAGGTCTTTAATTGCTTTTGCTATTCGTTGCATTTCGTTGTCGGAGTAGTTGATTTGATGTGCAGCTTGTCTTAAAACAAAAGGTGTTGAAAGTTCAAATTTTGCTTTGTGATATTTTTCGTTTGCAATTGCTAAAAGTGTTTGCAATCCTTCACTTGTGCAAACTCCGTGTCTGTTAGGTTCAACTTCACTGAAGTATTTTTCAAACCAATGATATACGATTGGTGTTGCTGTCGTCCAATAAGAGTAAATGCGTTTGTTTGTTTCAAGTCCCTTTTTTACACAATCTTTTGCATACTCTAAATATAAACGTTTCACAAAGCCGTTGTTTTTGTATTCCTCTTTACAAGCACTCAAACCTAAATAACAAAAGTCGGTGTCGCATATTTTATTATAGCCAACCATAAATATAGCAAGCATTTCTCCGCTGTCGGATTGCATAACATATAACTCGTTGCAAATTTCAATGTCTTTTGTAATGTGCTTTCCTGCTGTCTTGTAACTTGGCTCAATTAAGTCCATAATACTTTTAATCAATTGCTGATTGTCTTGATAGTCGGTGTATTTTACAATTTCCGTTTTCATTTTGCAACATTGAAATTAGAAGTAATGAAATCAAATTTGTCTGACGAAATATTTTTGCCTGTAATTACTGCAATCTTTTTTGTGCTGTCGTTTGCTGTTTTTAGTGCTGCCGCTAAAGTTATTGCACCACCTGCTTCTGTTACTAAATTGAATTGCTCGTAAATCATTTTTGTTGCGTCTGCAATTTCGGTTTCCTCTATTGCTAAAATGTCGTCAACATATTTTGTAAAGTCTAAATTGCAGGTTGGAATTCTGTCAATTGCTAAACTGTCGGCAATACTTGAAGATGGGCTGTTGTGGTGTGCAATTCCATTTAATCGCTGATAAACTTTTGGCTCAACTCCGATTACTTTGTTCTTTGGATTTATTGCTTTTGCCCTTTTTGCATTTGCATATAAAAGTGAACCGCTACCGATTGGAAAAAACATTGTCAAGTTACCTTCAAAGTCGGTGCAAATTTCGTTGGCTATTTCGCTGTAACCGTCAAGTAAATTGTCGTTGTCGAAAAGCGGAACAAAAGTGTAGCCCAAATCAATAGCCGTTTGTTTTGCCAAAGTTGTTGCTTTGTCCAAGTCGTAAAAGTCAATAAGCTGAACCGTTGCACCATTACTTTCAATTATTGTTCGCTTATGATTGCTGATTTTGTCAGTCGTAATAATAATTGCAGGCAGCGATAGCTGCCTTGCTATTGCTGAAACTGAAATTCCGTGGTTGCCTGTCGTGAAAGTTACAAGTCCTTTCACATTGTCAAGGTGTGATAGAAAACTTACAATGCCTCTTGATTTGAAAGAGTTCCCAAATTGATTGCATTCTAATTTAATATTGATGTCTGGTCTGCCGATGCAGTCCAAATTTTCGTATGTAGTCTTGTTTATTAACTCTTGTCCCGCATTCATAAATTTTCTTTGTCTGTCAGTTGGTTTTTGCACTAACGGTCAGGGTTAGCACTGTCGCCCTAAACTTACCGATAACGTCCGCCCGGCTTGGTGAAGTGCGCCATGCGATAATATAAAGATAGAAGATATTTCATGGCGCATTTCATCCAAGCCGGCAGTTATGCGATTTTGTTTTTTTTCCTTCGGCGTCTTTCATCCTTCAAATAGTAATTAGCTATTTTGTCAATCTTAGATTGGCGAAGTAGATAAGTACGGTAGGATTATGATAATATGTTCAATTGAATTGTGCAATTAACATAACCCTAATTTGAAGGTGAAATTCTAACCAAAAAAATAAATTTCGTCATAACGTTCCGCCACTTCTGGAAGTTGCGAGCTTCTGAACTAATTATTTTCTGTTAAAGATAAAATTATTGCGAAACGTGAACGTACTACAAAATTCGCAATTGCGAGCAACGGCTGTTATGCGTTCGGCTTTTTAGCTTCTCCAAGTCTTATTCAAGCAATAATATTTTTTTTCATATTCTATTACTAAACATTCGTCATAAAAAGTTTCCACAATGCAAATACTTGAAATATCGTTTATAAATATTGAATCATATAAATAGAATAATTTTTGGCAAATTTCTGTTGATTTGTTTTCATTAGCGTTTTCGTCAAATAAGTGTTTTCTAATAAAAGTAATAAATTTTTCTTCGTAAATATAGATTTCTAGCTTAGTTATTTTTTTATCATTTTTAAATTTTTCATGAAACAATGAATCAAAATTTTCTGATTCCATAAATATTAGTTCGTCACAATATTGACTATCATTTTTAAAATTTATATATGACCTACTAGTGGTGTGTACAAGCATGATCGGGAAGGATTCACTTACGATAAAGAGCAAGATCATTTCACCTGCCGCCACAACAAAAAAATAGTTCATAAAAAAACGTACACCAATACGGCAGGTAGCTTGATGAAAAGTTATCGAACAAC
>JAYVOC010000248.1:0-7969 GCA_043758125.1 Bacteroidota bacterium
CGCCTCGGATTTAGTCATGTGGGTATTTCGAAAGCTGATTTTTTAGAGGAGGAAGCACCACGATTGGATAAGTGGCTCGCGCAAAACATGCATGGCAAAATGGATTACATGGAGCGATGGCATGATAAAAGATTGGATCCACGATTACTTGTTGATGGTGCAAAAACTGTTATTTCTTTATTACTAAATTATTTTCCAGCAGAACAACAAAATGCGGATGCTCCAAAAATTTCTAAGTATGCTTATGGTCGCGATTACCATTTTGTAATTAAAGAAAAGTTAAAAGCGCTAAGTGAATTTATTCGCTCAACAATTGGTGATGTGAATGGAAGAGCATTCGTTGATTCGGCTCCAGTGATGGATCGTGCGTGGGCAAAAAAAAGTGGATTAGGATGGATAGGAAAAAATAGTAATCTCATAAATCCAAAAGTTGGCTCTTTCTTTTTTATTGCCGAATTAATTATTGATCTCGAATTAATTCCTGATGGATCAATGAAAGATTATTGTGGGACGTGTACACGATGTATGGATGCTTGTCCGACACAAGCAATCGTGAATCCACAAATTGTTGATGGTAGTAAATGCATTTCCTATTTCACAATCGAATTAAAAGATGCAATTCCAGTTGAGCAAAAAGGTAAATTTAATAATTGGGCTTTTGGTTGTGATGTTTGTCAGGATGTTTGTCCTTGGAATAGATTTTCATCATCAACAAAAGAAAAAGATTTTAATCCAGTACCTGAATTAGTATCGATGAATCAGAAAGAGTGGGAAGAAATAACGGAAGAGGTATTTATGAAATTTTTTCACGAGTCCCCATTACAAAGAAGAGGATTCGAAGGACTAAAAAGAAATTTGAAATTTACTTTACAACGTGACGAAAGGCTTGACTAATTATATCACCGTATTTATTTCCAAACATTGATAAGCACCATATCATTAGCATTTTTCTTTCTTCAGCTTTAAGCCATTTAATAGCTTTGCGTAATTCTTTACTGAAGAGTGATTTATCGAAACTGACTTTGGTGAGGATTTCTTTTGAATATTCAAACATTCTAAATAGATATTGCCTTAGTGCGAACGCTAATTTACAGAACTGAATAGGAAAGAAACGGAATAATTTCGAAAATCTTACAAACAACCTATTGTAAAACTTTTAATGGTCGTTCCATCTGTAAGTTACGTTTTCAAAACCTGCTAAATCGAGCACCCGATCAATGACTGTGCCAGCTAAATCCTCAAAAGTTTTGGGTTTACTATAGAAAGAAGGTGACGCCGGAACAACAATTCCTCCTGCAAGAGTAACCGTTTTCATATTGTCGATGTGAATTAAACTTAAGGGAGTATCTCGAGTTACGAGAATAAGTTTACGTCGTTCTTTGAGGATTACATCTGCAGCCCGCGTTACTAAATCATTCGAAATTCCTTGAGCAATGCGTGCTAATGTTCCCATCGAGCACGGACAAATAATCATAGTTTCATAACGAGCAGATCCAGATGCGAAAGGAGCAAAGAAATTATTTTTATCGTAATTCGTAAAGTTGAGTTTTTCATAATCACGATTTCCCATTTCGTATTCCCAAACTGCCTTTGCATTATCACTAAATACCATTCCTACAGTTTCAATTTGTTCCTGTAAGAGTTGTAATTTATCTAATAAAACTTTTGCATAGATCGCACCACTGGCTCCTGTTACTGCAACAATAATTTTTTTCTTCTTCACGAAATTGATGATTAATGATGTGTTGATTTAATAGTATATTGAATACTTAATGCTATAACAGAATTATATTGCCCTTGGTTTAGTCGATATGTATTTCCGTTGCTATGTTCACGTATTGGAAGCAGCGATTGCCATGCTTCAAAACGAATATCCCATTGTTTATTTAAGGAGTAAGCAATTGCACCAGCTATGCTAAAATCAAATTTACTAAAAGGATCTCTACTTGCTAATTCACCATCTTGATCTTGCTCTTTACTTTTTACAAGATAAGCGAATGATGGTCCCGCTTCTACATATATTTTTTTGCTTATTAAATATCTAAATTGAAATGGAACTTCTAAATAATTTAGTTGTAATAAATAAAAAGTTGGATCACCTTGATCAAGTTTACTTGGCTTGCGACTACCTTTTTGCAGATAAAGTATTTTAAATCCCAAGCTAAATTTATTTTTTTTAAAATCCGTCCTTACACCAATTCCACCCAAGAATCCTGCTTTATCAAATCCAGATAAATCATCACCAGAAACTTGCGAACCAACAATACCAATTTGTACTTCTGATTTAAAACGTTGTGCATTTGCATTCAAAAAAATGAAACAGCAAAGGCCAATAAGTAAGATTCTAAGCATCTGGCAAAGGTCGAAAAAGGAATTTGATTTAATGGAGCATATCACGATTTCTAAAGCTTAATTAATAGAACTTAGCCTTAATCCAATTAATAGCCAATGATTTTTACCTTTTTTTCTCCTTTTACAGGATAAAAAACGGATGAATTGAAAAAAGTCTTAAATTTATGGGTTATAAATAAAAGTATTAATAATTTATGCGGCTTTACCACTAATAAAAGCTATTCAGCATGAATCATTTTTGGAGTAATTAATATGATTAAATAATAATAGCTCAAAGGCCATTAATCCAAATATGAAGCAACTATTTCTTTCTTTGTTGATACCACTACTGCTTGTTACTTCTCACTCGAACGCACAAGTAATAGAAGCACGTCATTCAAAAGATAGTACAGGAAACGGAATCAGTGTTTATTCAAGAATAGATGTAAAATGGAAATTGGCAATAAATAATTTAGCACTAATTAATATTGCATCGAAACTTTCAACTGCTTATAAACCTAAAATTATTAAAGCAACTGTTTTGGGCATACCAAACACTTTAAAAGTTGAATATGATTTTTCGCTAATACAAAAAGAAGACGTTCTTCAAATACTGAAAGCAGAAGGAATTCCTGATCCATATTATATCGAAAAAAAGAATCGATATTATTTAGATAATTACGGTTTTATTACATCAGATCCAGTAAAATGAAATGTGATATCGCCATAAAAAATGCATCAATGAGTAAAAAAGTTATTAGAATTTTATTTTTAATTGCACTATTCTTTTTGAAGATAAATTCTCTTCAGGCAACTATAATTATTAATCCTACTGGTAATGGAGGCTTTGAATCTGGCAATACATTTTTATTAAATAATTGGACTGTTGTAAACGATGCAAATAATAAATGGTATGTTGGATCATTCGTAAAATGTAATGGAACAAATGCTGTTTATATTGATGTAAATGCAACTTTGGGTGCGGCTAATAATTATACAACAGGAACTTCTCATGTATCACATTTTTATCGCGATGTAACATTTCCCGCTGGAGAAAATAGCATCACTTTATCATTCAATTACAAAGGGCAAGGCGAAGCGTTCTACGATTATATGAATGTTTATTTGGTCGGTACAAGCACAACACCAGTTGCAGGAACTCAACTAGGTGCAGGACGAATTGGTAATACTTATTATAATCTCGTTAGTACTTGTACTTCCGAAACAATTAATATTCCTGCATCTTTCGCAGGAACAACACAACGTTTAGTTTTCTCATGGATAAATGATAATTCGTTTGGTACTAATCCAGCGATGATGATAGATGATATTTCATTAGTATCAGCTGTAGCGCTTCCGCCACCAAATGATGATCCTTGTTTAGCAACTGCATTACCAGTTAATGGTTCTTGTGTGTTTTCAACATTTACAAATTCTCTCGCTACAAATACTGCAGGCGTATCAACACCTTCTTGTGGTGGATATCTTGGTGGTGATGTTTGGTTTACTGTTGTAGTTCCACCTTCTGGCGCAATTAATTTTGATAGCAAAGGAATCGCAATGAACGATGGAGCAATGGCTGTTTATACAGGTTCATGCGGTGCTCTTACCGAAATTGCTTGTGATGATAATAGCAGTGGAAATTTATTGATGCCTGCTCTTTCTCTTACAGGACAAACACCAGGAAATACTTTATGGGTTCGCTTTTGGGCATTGAATAATACTAATAATGGATCGTTTCAAATCTGTGCAAGTACGTTTACTCCTTTACCCAATGATAACCCTTGCAATGCTACTGTTGTCCCAGTTAATACTACATGTAATTATGCCACGTATACTAACGCAGGGGCAACGGCTACACTCGGAGTTACAGCACCTACGTGCTCGAATTATGCAGGTGGTGATGTATGGTTCACTGCTACAATTCCTGCCTCAGGATTGTTAATTATTGATTCAAATACTGGTGTTATTTTAGATGGTGGGATGTCTGTTTACACTGGATCATGTGGAGCGCTTACTCAAGTAGCATGCGATGATGATGGTAGCGCAAATGGATTAATGCCAATGCTCACTATCTCCAATTTAGCTCCTGGAACACAAATATGGATTCGCTTTTGGGAGTACGGCAATGATAATAATGGAACTTTTTCTTTGTGTTTATACAACCCTTGTAATGCCGGTCCTCCAGTAAATGATAATTGTATTGATGCTGTTGCATTAATTTTAGGAGTTCCTGCAACTGGAACAAATGTATGTGCTACAAATACTGGTGAACCAACGGCACCTCCTTGTTGGATAACTGTGAATCCCATTAATAGTGTTTGGTATGCTGTTCAAGCACCTGCCTCTGGACAAATAAGAGTTCGTGTAATACCGAATACGTTAACAAATCCTCAAGTTGCAATGTATAGCGGAACATGTGGAGTTGCAATGACATTATTAGGTTGTAATGATAATGCAACGGGATGCGGCACTGCTACAAATTATAGTTCTGATTTAACAGTAACTGGTTTAGTGAATGGAACAACTTATTATATCGTAGTAGATGGTTATACAACCTCTGCAGGAGTATTTGGTATTCTTGCAATTGATGGCTCATTACCATTACCCAATTTATCTAACGGTCAAGATTGTGGAACTTATTTAGCAGTTTGTGATACTTCGATGAGTTTCGGAAATCCTGGATTTCAATCCTTCGGAAATATTTGTGATTATCCTGGTGGTGGTTCAAACTGTTTACTCTCTGGAGAAAGAGGTTCTGTTTGGTTTGAAATTCCCATTAACGCCACTGGATCATTAGCATTTAATATTATTCCAAAAGATTGGCCAGGTTCACCTAGCACTGGTGGTACCGACTATGATTTCGCAGTATGGAAAACATCAGGTGCAGGTGCAGTAACATGTGCACAAATAGCAACAGGATCTGCTCCTATAAAATGTAATTACGACTTTCTTGGAGTGACAGGTCTTTATGGAGCTGTTAATGGTGTAGCCCCTCCGCAATACCCTGGTTTTGGAACAGCATACTTAAGTACTATTCCAGTCGTCGCTGGCGAAATCTATGTATTAGTTGTTTCTAATTTCTCAAATAGTTCTGCAGGTTTTGATGTTCAGTTTTCGAATACTTCTCCAGTCGCTTATGCTTCAACTGGTACTTCTTCTACATGGTCAGGTGGGTTAGATAACAGTTGGTTTAAAAGTGAAAACTGGGGCGGATGTCCTATTCCAACATGTACAAGAGATGCAATTATTAATGGAGGAATTTCTATTCAACCAACGATAATGGCTGCTGGCGCTAATGCACGATCTATTATCATAAACCCCGGAGCAGTTTTGACTTTAATAGCTAGTCAAACTTTAAATATTTGTCAGGATTTTACGAATTATGGAAGCTTGGTTGCCGCACCAACATCTACTTTATTATTCGCTAATGCTAACGTAAATCAAAATCTTAATGGGAGTTTGGTATCTCCAAATTCAATGGGAAATGTAACGGTAAATAAAACGGGTGGCACTGTTAAACTTTTGCAAAATGCTGAGATGAGTGGAGATTTTCTTGTCGCAAATAATACTTCAACTTTTGATGCAAATAGTAAATTGCATCGAGTAGGAGGCGACTTTACCAACTCAGGATTTTATACTTCAGGAACTGGAACATTAGAGTTTAATGGAGCTGCTTCTCAATTGTATTCAAATACTACCTCGGTAAATAATGTTACGATGAAACATAGTGGTGCAGGTGTTACTACAAACACAAATTTGATTTTAGCAAACACTGGAGTACTAACATTAACAACAGGAAAAATTATAACATCAGGAATAACTGAAGTGCAAATATTAAATCGCACACCTGCATCTTCAACATCAGGTAATTCGACAAGTTATGTTGAAGGATTATTAAGAAGATATATCAATGCAACAGGGTCGTATGATTTTCCTGTTGGTAATTCTGCTAAGGGTTATGAAATGGCAAATGTAAATTTTGCTTATGCAGGAAATCCTACTGTAATTGATAATGTGCTTGCAAGTTTTCAATCTTATGGTGCTGTTCCCATTGCATTAAATGTTACAAATTGTGCTGCTAATTTTACATCGCCCGCACTTGATAATGGCAAATGGAATTTTGCTACTGCCGGTACATCAACCTCTGGTAATTTCGATATGACATTACATAATTCGAATTATTCTAATGCAGGTGGAATATGGACTATCATGTCTGATTTTGGTGGTGGATGGGCTCTTGCAAATGGAAATTGTGTTGTTTCACCAGTTACTGCTGTTACACGTACTTCCATGAATGGATTAAGTGGAAGTTTTGGGACTGCTCAAGGGCCTAGTGCATTACCAATTGAGTTATTGTCAATTAATGCAACTGTTGTAAATAATTTTATCCAATTAAAATGGATAACTGCAAGTGAAAAAAACAATAAAGGCTTTAAAATTTTGCGTGCAAGTGAGAATGGTATTTTTGAAAATATAGGATGGGTAAATGGATTCGGCAATTCCACCGTACTAAAAAATTATTCTTTCAATGATATAAATGTGAAAAATGGATTGTATTATTATTACAGATTGCAGCAAGTAGATTTTGATGGCACTGAAACGTTAAGCCCAATTGTGTCTGCAAAATTATTAGCGAATAATTATGATGCATCGTTATTCCCAAATCCAATATTCGACGAATCATTATTAACTTTTAACAATGATTCTAACGAAGGACTTACCATTGAATTAGTAAATACTTTTGGTCAAACTATTGGGATGATAAATAATAAAATATTTCCTATTGGGATTAATCAATTGCTTTTTAATCCCGAGCATTATTCTTGTAAACCTGGAATTTATAATTTATTAATTCGATCAAATAGAGGCGAAACTCATTTGAAATTTCTTTATTTGGATAAGTAATTTTTCAACAATTTGTTTTTTTATGAGAACATTTTAGTCATGTCAACTAGCGTAAATATTTTTCCTGTTTTGGATTCATTCCTTTCAATAACGACTTCATCAGGCTCTGATTTTTTCATAAATGGGGTCTTTTCCACCCAATTTTAAGTAACCATTTACGAATTCCTATCGTTAAAATAAGTTATTTGCTTAGTAATACTACCCATTCGCCCCTTCTATATTGCCCGTTACAATTTAATTTTAAAAAACATAAGGTTATACTAGTATTTTGTCACTAAGAACATTTCAAATATGAGCACTCTTAATAAATTTTCTGGTTATAGGTTGTTATTCCTTATAACCATTTTGAATAGTATAAATTTCTCTATGCAGGCACAAAGCCTTCCAGAAAGGAATGTTGATGCTGTAATTGAACTCAAGAATTTTTCAGAAGAAAAGATGCTTCCGGTATTAAATCAATTATTGAAGAAAAATTCAGGATTGAAAATTCAAGGATATTGTTTAGGACAAGATTTAGTGGTGTTCACTTTTGATGAGAAAAAATTTACATCATCAAAAGATGTTTCCATATTTTTAGAGGACAACGGATACATTGCATATCTAAAAGAAAATATGAATTCTTCAGAAGTAATCGCTAATTGCAAAAGTCCTTATAAAAAAAGTAAAGATTAGTTTAAGAAATTTTACACTCTAAAAATTTAAAATCGATACAAGTAGTGCCATGTAAAAA
>JAYVOC010000249.1:0-5032 GCA_043758125.1 Bacteroidota bacterium
CCTACAAGATTTAAGTTTATCTTGGCTAACAGATGGAGTTTACACAGTAAATATTTCTTCGGAAGGTTCGAAAATTAGTAAGAGACTGGTAGTAATGAAATAAATTAATGCTAGAAACCGAAATTTGGAATAAATTTTTTTAGAATGACCATTACTTATTTACAATTCCTCAAACTTGAGTACGATCTAAGATTGCAAAGGTGTGGCTGTGGTCAAGCGTAATCCACGATAGCTATTGGGACGAACAATCAATTGATGAACCGATGAAGAAAATAAATAACTTGACCACAATCTACGATAGCAAACGTGCGGTTGTGGTCAAGCGTAATCCACGATAGCTATCGGGACGAACTATCAATTGATGTACCGATGATGTAAATAGAAAGCACCGCATTTTGTATTTCAATTAATGGCAATTGTAGTTAGCACAAAGTTCAATTGATAGTTGGTTACGCTTGTGTCTTTTCTTTGGTTACTTTCTTTTGGTGTGCAAAAGAAAGTGACAGAACAAAATAGGATAACAATTATTTATTAATCCAAAAAGAATTTGCTTTGCGTTCATCTAAAACGACTCCTTATTACAATTAAGTTGAATAATACCTTACTTCTTATAAAAAAATTAATTTTTCTTATAAGAAGAATACCATCCTTTCACTTTCATACTAATCACACCGAAGATGGCTTCTTTAAAAATTCCACCGCTCATCTTCGATTGACCTTCGCTACGATCTGTAAAAATAATCGGAACTTCTTTTATCTTGAAACCTAATTTCCAAGAAGCAAATTTCATTTCTATTTGAAATGCATATCCAGTAAAACGAATTTTATCGAAGTCTAATGTTTCTAAAACTTTTCGCTTGTAGCAAACAAATCCTGCTGTGGTATCTCGTATATCCATACCCGTTACGATACGAACGTACATCGATGCAAAGTACGACATCATCACTCTTCCCATAGGCCAGTTCACCACATTTACTCCTGTGATATAACGCGAGCCAATACTCATATCTGCACCACCAATAACGCAAGCGTTGAGCAATCGAACAAGATCATCGGGATTATGTGAAAAGTCAGCATCCATCTCAAAAATATAATTGTACTTTGTTTGTAATCCCCAACGGAAACCGTGAATATATGCTGTTCCTAGTCCTAGTTTTCCTGCACGTTGTTCCATGAAAATGCGATCAGGATATTCGGCTTGCAAATTTTTTACAATCTCAGCAGTGCCATCTTGTGAATTATCATCAACAACAAGCAAATGAAAAGGATGAGGCAAGTTCATCACCGTGCGCAACATTTTGCCGATGTTTTCTTTCTCGTTGTAAGTGGGGATGATAACTAAGCAGTCGGACACGCCTCGCAGATTGATTGTTGATTGGTAAAAATAATGTAAAACTAGATGCTATCTATTTTCGAATTTTTGTTTACACAGAAATTACATCTTTAATATCCATGCAAATACTAATGGCGCAACGATACTTGCATCCGACTCGATGATAAATTTAGGAGTATGAATATCAAGTTTTCCCCAAGTAATCTTTTCGTTTGGAACTGCTCCAGAATATGAACCGTAGCTCGTTGTTGAATCAGAAATCTGGCAGAAATAACTCCAGAAAGGAATTTTTTCCATCTCCATATCTTGATAAAGCATTGGCACTACACAAATTGGAAAATCACCAGCGATACCGCCACCAATCTGGAAGAAACCTACTCCTTTGCCCTCTGAATTATTGATATACCAGTTTGAAAGCCACATCATGTATTCGATTCCACTTTTCATGGTTGATGGTTGAAGTTCGCCTTTGATGCAATACGAAGCGAAAATATTTCCCATCGTTGAATCTTCCCAACCTGGAACGATGATCGGAATGTTACGTTCAGCGGCAGCAATCATCCATGAATTTTTTGGATCGATCTCATAATATTGCTCCATCTCTTTCGATAGAAGCATCTTGTACATATATTCATGAGGGAAAAAGCGTTCGCCAGCAACTTCTGCATCTTTCCATTGCTTGAAGATATGCTTCTGAATCCTGCGAAAGGCTTCCTCTTCAGGAATGCAAGTATCGGTAACGCGGTTAAAGCCTCCTTCCAACAATTCCCACTCATCTTGAGGACTTAAATCACGATAATTAGGAACGCGTTTGTAATGCGAATGTGCTACCAAGTTCATAATGTCTTCCTCGAGATTGGCTCCTGTACATGAAATAATATCCACTTTACCTTGTCGGATCATCTCTGCAAAAGAAATTCCTAGCTCGGCAGTACTCATCGCGCCCGCTAAAGTAACCATCATTTTACCGCCTTCAAGCAAGTGTGTTTCATAGCCTTTAGCGGCATCCACCAATGCAGCAGCATTAAAATGAAGGTAATGTTTCTCAATAAATTGGGATATCGGTCCTCTTTCCATGTTATGCGGATTTTTAAAATGTTCGGGTCGCAAAAATAGGAAAATCAATCCACCATTAGCTATTCGAAGTGTCCTTTAAAGCACGAAATAATTCATCAGCGCGGCTCGTTCCTACCAAAAGCTCTTTGCCATTCGCTAAAATAATCTTTACGGCATCTCTACCATTGGTATAAAATTTCACACGCTTGGTGTCATTCACTTTAAAGGCGGGATAATTGAGGTGGTAACGGTTATAGATTGTTTTTTCTGCCGAACAAATATCTTTCAACGGGACAATTACCACTTGATTTTTCCACATTCCACGCAATGTTAAATTTTCATTATCAACGCTGATGTGAATGTATTTTACGAAAAGTAAAACGATACTGAGCAATAGAATTAAAATTCCAAGTAGAAATAATATATCTGCATTTTGCATTCTGTTTTCAGAGTAGAAAAAGGCGATGAAGCAAAATATCGCCAACAGCATTCTAAAGGCGAGTGAATAGGAATTAAATCCTAGATATTGTTTTTCCTCAAAGCGCATTGTCAGTTCCATGGGGTCGCCATTCTAAAGCTAATACTTGTTCGGTTTTTTCTGTAAGGCGATAACGTTGATCGATACGCTGACCAATCACCCATGCAATATCTTCTCCTGCCATCAATACCCAGCTAATTTCTTTTGTTGTTAAAGGTACTTTATGATCTATAAAATAATCACTTAACTTCTGGCGATGTTCCAATCCCAAAGGGTAAAAATAATCTCCTTTGATCCATCTTCTACAGAGTAACGGATAATTTAACATTCCAGCGTCTAGGTAAGCAGTCTTTGGATCTTTATTTTGAAGCATAATCGGGAGGTCGAGATCGATCAATTGCATGCGCAACAATCCATCTGGTAAGGAAATGACCGTATTTCCTTCTTCAACAATTATATCTAGTTCTTCGCTCACGTTCTGTAAAGATGTGATAATAATCTGATTTCGGTCAATAAGTACCCTAAAATTCTTTGAAAAAAAGATTTTACCTGTGCGGTTCTCTCGAATAGAAGTAGCAATTGTAGCAATAACATCCGCGTTAAACTGAAATTTGCTTAGAAAAGGATGCAACAAACTATTGAGTGCAGCATGATCAGCAATAGTTTCCGTTTTTAGAACCGTTGAATTTATTTCTTCATAAATCAAGTTGTTAAGTTTATACTCAATAAATTCTTCCATTAAAATGGAACTCTCCAACATTATTTTACTGAAATCAATTAACGTTTTTTCTAGTGATGGATTGATTTGTTTTAAGATAGGCAATACTTCTAAACGAATTAAATTGCGATGATAATCTTTACTTTGATTACTACTATCTTCTCTCCACTTTAAATTTTTTGAAAGTGCATATTGATCTAATTCTTTACGTGTGAATGGTAATAGAGGACGAATAATATTTCCGTTTCTTGCAGCAATACCTTTTAATCCTGATAATCCTGTACCACGAATAAGATTTAGTAAAATTGTTTCTGCATTATCATTTGCATGATGCGCTGTTACGATAGATGTATAGCCGTGTGCCACACATAATTCATCAAACCATTGATAACGTAAATCACGCGCCGCCATCTGAATGGAAATTTTATTTTCGATCGCATATATTTCCGTTTGAAATGAATGTTGATAAACGGGAACTTTTATTTTATCACCATATTCCTCAACAAATATTGCATCAGCATCTGACTCAACACCTCTTAAATTAAAATTACAATGTGCAATAGTAATGTCATAGCCAAGTTGATGCAAAATTTCCAGCAACAACATAGAATCCAATCCGCCACTCACTGCCAACAACAACCGATCATCTTGCTGGAACAATCGATGCTGGTGTATATGCTGCTGTACTTTTTTTATTAACGACATTAGTCCCTTATTGCTTATTCTTAATTTTCGTAATTCGCCACATATTGGCCCCTATGGGGTAATTTTTAATTATTTCCAACAGTGCTTTCGCTTTTAACAAACATTCTTCATATTCACTCTCTGCATCACTTTTATCTGTTATCGCACTTCCTGCAGGAATCAACACTGTTTTTGTTTCTTCATTGTAAAAGATACTTCGTATAATCACATTAAAATCAAAATTATTTTCCGGACTAATATATCCAACGGCACCCGAAAATAATCCACGTTGAAACGATTCGAATTGTTCGATAAATTGCATCGCAGAAATTTTTGGAGCGCCTGTCATGGATCCCATTGGAAATAAAGATTTCAAAATATCCGTAAAGGAAATATTTTCTTTTATCTCTGCTGAAATCGTTGAAATCAATTGATATACTTGTGGAAATTCATACAAACCAAATAACTCTTCAACTTGTACTGTTCCTCGTTTTGCAATACGACTTAAATCGTTTCTAACAAGATCAACAATCATTACATTTTCTGCACGTTCTTTTTCACTGCTGACTAATTCTACTTTTAATTCTTTATCAATAATTGGATCTGACGATCTTCTAGCAGTTCCTTTAATTGGCTGACTAAATATTTTATTTCCTTCCTTACGAATAAATCTTTCCGGACTAGCACTCAAGAGCCAACGATTTTCCATCCTATAAAAACAGGAAAGTGGAGCAGGAGATTTTATAGATAATTCATTCCAAAT
>JAYVOC010000250.1:0-9558 GCA_043758125.1 Bacteroidota bacterium
TCCGTTAAAATCAGTTTCCCAAGATGAATTTTCTATATTAAAGACTTCATAAAAACACGCATGAAAATAAAATTCTACATAATTTAAGTTTTCAGAAAAATTTGTTTTACCGTAATGTAAATCAACTCTTTTTCTTATTTCAATTTCGGAAGCAATTTTACTGTCGTTTTCATTATTAATTTCTACTTCTTTACTCTTCTCGAAAATTTTCTTAAAAAATGTCATGTCTCTTATTTTACGGTTTTCACTAAAATTACTGCCAACGTTATCTTTACGATATGTTACCTTGCATTTTTGCCAGATTTCGACATGTATTTTTGATTCAATCCAAAACTCCCATTTAAACGATATGCTCTGCTTAAACTATCAATAGCTGCAGAAGATTGAGGGAAATTAATCATGTTCAATTTGAACAAACGAATTGCATCATCAACTTTTCGTTTTTTCAATAATTCATTTCCTAATTCAATATAATGATTTTCATTGGACGGATAAACAGCTAATAATGTTTCTGGCTTACGCGGTTCTCCATTCAAGATGGCTAATTCGAAACGTAGTTCTTCTGTTTTTTTAATAAAATAATCAAAAGGAATTACACCATCAACTAAATCACGTTCGTATTTATCTAAACAACTTTTTACTATGATTTGGGATGTTTCATTATCAAACATTTTATGCTTATATAAATTATATGCACGATCACCTTGCACTAAAAAAACGGTATCACCATTTGCCCTTACAATCTCTTCGAAATTCATTATTGCTGCTAAAGCAATTTGAGAATAATTTTGTGATTCATTTTTAAATCCTCCACATTCAGTATGCCACAATTGAACAATCAAAGCTTGACCACCCGCAGTTGGATTTAATTTATTAATCGCACAAGCTAAGTTTCCCGCTCCTGCATGATAAGCGTGCATTACAAGTAAGCGAAACCATAAATCTGTTTCATTATAAGGAATGTTATGTGCTTCTAATAATCCTTTAACTTTCGGAATACAAATAGTACCAATTAATTTAGAGGCTCCATACGCAGCGCGTTTTAAATCCTGACGTTCATCAACATATTTATTTACTTTCAAACCATATTTCATCGCAACACTCTTCATTAATTGAAACGGGCCATTAGCACCTGCTGAAGATTTCGCTGTTTGCTTTCCTGGACTTTCAATCAATAAAATAGTTTGTGCATACCAAGGGTCAACACCAAACTCATTAAAATAACTTACTGCTTTGCTGATGGTAGGAATTGTTTTTCGATGCTCGTAAAATTCACCTTTACCACTTGTTACATAAAGATCTTCGTTGTTTTCAATATTGTAATTTGAACGCAAGTCATTTTTCTGAGTGAGTCGAGCATATTCACCTTGATTTAACCAGGATTTATAATTGTAAGTTTGAAGTGGAGTTCTTGATTTTGCAATGTTGATAATGCAAGAATCAGGGCTCAGACAAATAATTTGTTTCCAAAAACGTGGTTGTGCGAGAGTATCCCAAGCTTCGCTGTACAATTGATTTTCATTAACGAATTTCATTGAGGAAGTTTCGTTAAAGGATACCACTACCTTGCTTATTAATAATGGTTCAACCGATTTAACAATAGGTTTTTGTGCTTCTGCGGTTTGAACACGTCCGCAACTCGATAGGCACGCAACTACAAAAATTGATGACCATAATCTTAACAATTGGAATTTATACATTATTTCAAATTTTGCTAAGCATTGTATACGTTTAATATGAAACGAAGTTGCCGCTCGTGGATTGTTATGAAATGAATTATTTCTTTATCTTTTCAAAGATATTGATCTTACATGCTCATTTTGTTAGTAATAAAAGCATTTTTGCACGAAGAATTGTGGAAAGAATTGGAATTTTTATGCTAAATCACCCTATACAAAGATTTTTATTTGATCTTAATAGTAGCAATAATTTTATTTCATCTGGTATAAATATTTTATTCTAGCAATAGGATTCGTATTTTTGCAAGATGGGATCCATACAATTTAAGGAAGAGATCGATATCACTGCAAGCAAGGAATTGAAACTTTTTGTTCGTTCAATGGCTGCCTCGTACCAATTTATTTATCAGCAAGAAAAATTTGATCTTGTTCGGCGTGCTGATATGCTAGAGCTTATTGACCGAGATGGAGTAGGGCAGATTGCATTGAATTTTGCCGCTGTTCAGGAAAACAGTAAAATGACTTTAACGCGTCAGGAGTTGTATCAATTTTACTTGATGATGGAATTAGTTTGTCGTAGTTTTTTAACAGAAATTGGTGATGAATACAAAGCAATAGCCATGCGATTAAATAAAGTTTCGGAACGCAAGTACAACGAAGTGCGAAGCATGGAATTAACTATTGCGCAAACTTTAATCAGCAAAATAAAAGGTGATTTCGCTACTGATCCAGAGTTCGAAGAGATGCTAGAAAAACTTGAAATGCTTGATGAATAATTTAGCTTTCGCAGATTGATGCGAATTCTGCTAACGTTGAAAAAATATAATCCATTTCTTCAGTTTTTGTAGCATTGTATTTTTCTTTTTCATCAATAAATACAGTTACCATTCCCAATGCACGACCAAATTCCATATCAGAAATGGAATTACCTACCATCACTGATTTGTTAAAATCTATTTCAGGAAAATCATTTTTTGCATGATGTCCCATTGTAGGATTTGGTTTACGGTGAATATGTAATCTATCTTCTTCAGGAGCAAAATATATTTTATCAATTCTTCCATTATTTTTGTAAATCTCATCAAGCATTCGTTGATGAATTGTTTGAAGTGATTCTTCTGTCATGATACCAGCTCCAACACCTCGTTGATTGGTGACAACAACAATATTTCCAAACAAAGTATTGAGTTTTGCTAATGCAGCTAAAGCACCTTCTTCAAATTGAAAATCATCCCAAGTTTTGACGTAATCCTTTCGTAATTCTTTATTGATCACGCCATCTCTATCAAGAAATAATGTCCAACTTTTATCAATTATCATTTCGGAAAAATAGTTTCTTCTATCAACTGACAAATGATATGTCCGATTAAAATATGTGATTCTTGAATACGAGGAGTATCATTGCTTGGAACTTTTAAAATTATATCACAAATAGCATCCATTTTTCCTCCCGATGATCCAGTCATACCAATAGAAATCATTCCTTGCTTTTTCGCTTCTTCAACTGCTAAAATAATATTTTTTGAATTTCCAGATGTTGAAATAGCAAATAATACATCTCCTTTTCTTCCCGATCCTTTTATCATTCTGCTGTAAACGACATCATAAGAATAATCATTTGCCACAGCAGTCATGTAAGATGAATTTACATGCAACGCCTCCGCATATAAAGGGTCACGATCAGTATAAAAGCGACCAGACAATTCAGCGGCGATATGTTGCGCATCGGCAGCACTACCTCCGTTTCCACAGAATAAAACTTTGTTGCCACTCCCAAACGCATTCACAGAAACTTCCGCAGCTTTTCGAATAGCATTTAATAACAATTCATCTTTAAGAATTAATTGTTTGGTATCAATAGATCCTTGAATGAGTTGACGAATATCTGTTGCCATGTGTATTTTATTTCTTGTCGTAAAGGTAATCTTATCTAGTTTGTTTTGCAAAAATAATTTTATCTCAATACGATTAATTAGTTTGATAGTGCATTTGCAAATGTATCCCAGCTATATTTTTTCTTCTCTTCTTTTATTCCGTCGATAAACTGCATCGATTTGTTTTCGTCATAAAATTCTATTATTGCATCTGCAATAGCTGTTGCATTAACATCTACAACATAACCAACTTTTCCATTTGGAACCATCTCTGGTAAGCCTCCAACATTAGTAACTATCATTGGAATTTCAAAGTGATACGCGATTTGTGAAATACCAGATTGAGTCGCAGATTTATAAGGTTGAACAATTAAATCAGCAGCACTAAAATAATATTTCACTTCTTCATCAGCAATATAATCTGTAGCAAGAATTATTTTATCTTCTAAATTATTTTCTTTTATCTGTTGATGATACATACTCGCGTCTTCATAAAACTCTCCTGCAATAATTAGTTTAATATTTCTAGCTTTTATTCTTTCATCAGCCATTGCCATCAACAACAAATCTAGTCCTTTGTATTTTCTGATAAAACCAAAAAATAATAAATAATGAAATGAATTATCAAGTTTAAGATAACTGCACGCATCTTCTTTCTTTAGTACATCTCCATAGTGATCATAGATGGGATGTAGAATAAATTCACAAGGCTTATCTGTTAAAGTACGTAAATCATTTATAACTTGCTGCGACATTGCAATAAAACGATCAACAGGTTTTATAAAATATTTTGTAAATCTTTTATCTCCGATACGGTGTTCATGAGGAATTATATTATCTAAAACTCCAATAATTTTTGTATGCTTATTCCGTTTAACAATTCTAGCAATGGTTCCTAAACAAGGTCCCATAAAAGGAAGCCAAAACCGAATCATTAAAATATCAGGCTGAATATTTTTTAGCGCTCTACCAATTTTTATCCAGTTAAAAGGATTAATAGAATTTACAACAACTTTAATATTTAAATCACTGGGACTTGATGAATCAGCATATTGCGTTTTACCAGGAAATAGAAATGAGGGATATTGTAATGAAAAAGTATAGATTGTAACTTGATGTCCTTGCTTTATTAATTCACGAGCTAATCGTTCATTAAATGCAGCTAATCCACCTCTAAGAGGATGTGCTGGACCAAGAATTACAATATTTTTTTTATCGTTAGAATTCATCACTTACGAATATTTTAAATAAAGAAATAATATTCATAAACAGTAGTAAATTGATTTATTATTTTGTCAATAACTGATAAATTACTCCGATAAATTTTCTTGTTTTTCGATAAGATAATTATTTCTTTCTGCACTGTTACGCGATACTAATTCACTTACAAAACCAGCTAAGAACATTTGTGTTCCAAGAATCATTGAGGTGAGTGCTATATAAAACGAAGGGCGATCAGCTAATAATCGCGCTGGAGTGTTATGAAATGAAAGATAAAGTTTGCTTACGCCGAGCCACATTGCAAGAATAAATCCTAACATGAAAAGCATTGATCCTAATGTGCCAAATAAGTGCATGGGTCGCTTTCCAAATCTAGAAACAAACATGATAGATAGTAAGTCGAGAAAGCCATTTACAAAGCGCTCTAATCCGAATTTTGTTACACCGTATTTTCTTGCACGATGTTCTACTACTTTCTCTGCTATTTTACTAAAGCCTGCCCATTTTGCTATTACAGGAATATACCGATGCATCTCACCATATACTTCGATGCTTTTCACCACTTCTGAGCGATAAGATTTTAATCCGCAATTGAAATCATGCAAATTATTAATACCCGACATTTTACGAGTAGCCCAATTAAAAAAACGACTAGGAATTGTTTTACTTATTGGATCATGACGTTTTTGTTTCCATCCAGAAATTAAATCAAATCCATCTTTAACAATCAAATCATACAAACCAGGAATTTCATCAGGACTATCTTGCATATCTGCATCCATCGTAATGACAACTCTTCCCAATGCAGCTTGAAAACCAACTTGCAATGCTGCTGACTTCCCGTAATTTCTTCTAAATTTTATTCCTTTAAAATTACTATTGCGTTTGCATAAATCTTTAATTACATTCCATGATTTATCTTTACTACCATCATCAACAAAAATTACTTCATAGCGATAATTATTTGCAATTACTACACGTTCAATCCATGCAGAAAGTTCAGGTAATGATTCATCTTCATTGAAGAGTGGAATAATAATCGAAAGATCGAGGCTATAATTCATTAGATAGTGGTGTCGAATTGTTTTTTCTAAGAAATGCAGCAGTAATGAGTGATATAATTAATCCTCCAAATGTTTTATCCCAAAATTCTTGTGCAGAAATAGTTCCTGTAGTAATCTTTTCAATATTTTCTACGGATGCATCATAAATTGCTTCACCAAACATCGACTTTGATAATTGTTCAGTCTGTTCTAGATACATCAAACTTTCTTGTTTAAATCGTTCAACAATTTGGGCATCAATAACTGTTGCGAACGACCAAACCATCAATGCAAATAAAAATGCGCCACAACTTGCAGTTAGAAATCCAACTCTGAATCCTTGCCAATAACTAATGTAACCTAACCCTTCATGATCACGATAATGCTTTGTACCTAAAACAATAAAAACTACTGGAATCCATACACCCACCCATGATATTTGCCCCAGAGGATTGAATCCAGTGTAATAAAGCAGTAGGAACATTGCAAAACTCGCAAGTCCGCTCATCGCACCAAAATTAAGTGCTGTTTTTAAAACTGGAGGTTGATTCATAGCGCGCAAATTTAGTCGAAAAACAAGCTCACTCGTGCTAAAATTTGGACGATTTTCATTCAGATTGCAATGGATTTTAAATCTAAAAGCCAGAGTATAAGGCACAAAAAATGGGTAAGCTACTTATATCGCACCGCTCAACCACTTATCCTTGCTACCTTCCGGTCCTGGGGAGGTTCGTAGGAGCTGGTCGTATAAGACTTACCCACGGCAAATATAGGTATTATGGCTATAAGGTGAAGGTGATCATAATGAGAAAAAATAATTTGATTATTAATGTATTGACTTTTAGTGTATTTATAAAATTGAAGTTCTATATTATCTTTTATTAGAAGCGAGAAGTTATAGCTTTGCAGCAGAATACTTCTTCTTAAAACCTACCCTATGAAATTCTTTATTGATACAGCAAACCTTGATCAGATTCGTGAAGCGAATGACCTTGGAGTTCTTGATGGTGTTACTACAAATCCTTCGCTGATGGCTAAAGAAGGTATCCGTGGCCAAAATAATATTTTAAAACACTATGTTGATATTTGTAATATCGTGGAAGGCGATGTAAGTGCAGAAGTGATTGCTGTAGATTTTGAAGGCATGGTTCGTGAAGGCGAATTACTTGCTGAATTGCATCCTCAAATCGTCGTGAAAATTCCAATGATAAAAGATGGAATTAAAGCGATAAAATATTTTTCGAATAAGGGAATTAAAACGAATTGCACTCTTGTCTTTTCCCCCGGTCAAGCATTATTGGCAGCGAAAGCAGGAGCAACGTATGTTTCACCATTCTTAGGAAGACTAGACGATGTTTCAACTGATGGCATTGCATTGATTGAACAAATTGTTTTTATTTATAACAATTATCATTTCGAAACGCAAGTATTAGCAGCTTCTATCCGCAGTCCATTACACATTGTTAAGTGCGCTGAAGTTGGAGCAGACGTGGCAACTTGTCCTTTACAATCTATTTTAGATTTATTAAAACATCCATTAACAGATAGCGGTTTAGCAAAGTTCCTTGCTGATGCTGCAAAAGTTTAATAGTGCCAAACATTTTAGAAAGGCTATTTCAATTGGAGATAGCCTTTTTTTATTTCTTAAATTCTATAATGAATTTTGTTCTTGAAATAAATTTAATATTTCAGAGATGACTAACTACAATTTGGTTCAATAAAATTTATGATAATTAGTATTGTCATACAATAATTGTTTAGTTTTATAGCAATGCTCAGGAAGAAAATAACAGGCTTGCTTAATCGTTTTGCTCATTGGCGACTTCGTCATATTGGTGATGATACATTTTTGATTCTTGCAGCTGCATTAACAGGAATTATAACAAGTATTTGTGCTGTATTATTGAAAATGTCGGTGCATTATATACAAGAAGTTGTTCAGAAAGGAATATTCGTGAACCAAGTGGAATGGATGTATCTTTTTTATCCACTCATCGGAATTTTATTGTGCACTTTTTATGTTCAGATATTTCTGCATAGTGAACTTGGTAGAGGAACAGGTTTGGTATTAGTTGCGATAAGTAGAAAATATGCAAATGTAGAACGGCATAAAATGTATTCACAAATGGTGAGTTCAATTCTTACTGTTGGGTTCGGAGGATCTGCTGGATTGGAAGCACCAATTGTAGTTACTGGAAGCGCTTATGGAAGTAGAATTGGAAACGCATTGCGCATGACGTTGCGAGAAAAAACATTGCTAATTGCTTGTGGTGCTGCTGCTGGTATTTCTGCAATTTTTAATTGTCCGATTGCAGGAGTAATATTTGCGATGGAAGTAATTTTAATTCGAACAACTGTTCCTGCATTCATTCCAATATTAATTGCTGCGGCAACTTCATCATTAGTTTCCAAAATACTTTATTCTGGTCAGCCATTTTTTAGAATTACTGACGATTGGAATGTTAGTAGTACTCCATATTACATTGCCTTTGGATTGTTATGCGGATTACTTTCTGTTTATAATATAAGAGTATATTCTAAATGTGAAGAGTGGTTTGCTAAGATTAAAAAACCATTCGCTGCGAGTATTATTTGTGGAATATTACTTGGTATCTTAGTTTTTGTTTTTCCTCCATTGTATGGAGAAGGATATTCAAATATTTTAGGAATTCTTCATGGCGATTTTCAGCAATTGTTTTTACAATCACCAATGAATGGAATGATGAATCAGCATTTTGAATTGTTGGTTTTTGGTTCTGCATTAGCATTAACAAAAGTATTTGCAACCTCCTTAACAATTGGAGGAGGAGGGAACGGAGGTATGTTTGGTTCATCACTTTATGCAGGTGCATTTTTGGGATTAATATTTACGGAAATAATAAAATTATCTGGATTAGCTGAATTAAATTCGATTCACTTTATTGTTATTGGAATGGCGGGATTGCTTAGTGGTGTTATTCACGCACCATTAACTGCGATATTCTTGATAGCGGAAATTACCGGTGGATATACATTGTTTATTCCTTTAATGATTGTTTCTGCATTATCGTATTTTATTACAAAATATTTCGAGCCGTATTCAGTTTATACGAGAAAGCTTGCTAAGCGAGGACTATTAGTTTTTAATAATCCTGATCAAGATGTGTTGAATCATATTCGACTAAAAAATCTTGTTGAAAACGATTTCGCTTCTGTTTCACTTAATGGAAAACTGGCTGAGCTAATAGAAAAAATAGGTACTTCAAAACGTAATTTATTTCCTGTTTTAGATGAACTCGGACAACTTCATGGCGTAATTGTTTTAGATGATATTCGTTCTATGATGTTTGATCAGAGCAAGTATGGTACAGTAAAAATTTCAGATATCATGACGCGTCCTCCAGCAACGCTTGATATAGATGAGGATATGCCCTCCGTAATGCAGAAATTTGAAACTACACAAGCTTGGAACCTTCCAGTGATAAAAGAAAATAAATATATAGGATTTGTTTCGAAGTCTAATATTTTTACGCGTTACAGATCTCAATTAATTGAAGATCTTTCTAAAGAATAATTTATTAAAATAAATTGTATGACAAAAATACATTTAGCAAAAACAGAGCAAGATATCCTGAAGTGTACTGAGGTCATGAATGCATTGCGATCGCAATTAAATTCAGAAAATATTTTGCCAATTATTACTGGCATGATGAGCCGTGGTTATAATTTAATTTATTTAATGGATAACGATAAAGTTGTTGC
>JAYVOC010000251.1:0-10823 GCA_043758125.1 Bacteroidota bacterium
AGAAATTCAAACGGCTCTTTTAGCAAACTTTTTTATTTTTATCGGACAACAGTGATTTTTTATATTAGTTACATGACGAATTGACTTAGAAAATAAATATCATAAGAAATTATGACTTAAAACAGTTATCACTACTGTCAAAATTTCACTAAAGTTAGGTATCTTTAGCAATGGGATAATCTTTGATATAGGTTAAAAAAAATCAGCTATGAATTTCAATCAATATACAATCAAATCGCAAGAAGCTATTCAAGAAGCGCAGAATATTGCAACTGCAAATGGTCAACAGGCGATTGAAACTGGACATATTCTAAAAGCGCTAATGGATGTGGATGAGAATGTGGTTCCATTTCTCTTGAAAAAACTCAATATAAATATTGCAAATTTTGAGAATAAATTAAATACGATCGTTGCTAATTACCCAAAAGTATCTGGTGCAAATCCCTATCTCGGAAATGATGCTTCCGCAGCTCTTCAAAAAGCACAACAACTCATCAAAGAATTTAAAGATGAATTTGTTTCTGTTGAACATGTGCTTCTTGGTATTTTAGCAGGAAAAGATAATGTTGCAAAATTATTAAAGGAAGAAGGTGTTAATGAAAAGGAATTACGCAATGCAATCCTCGATTTAAGAAAGGGCGAACGCGTTACCAGCGCAAGTGCTGAAGAAACTTATAATTCATTAAGCAAATATGCACGTAACTTAAATCAACTCGCTAGAGAAGGAAAGTTAGATCCTGTAATTGGACGAGATGAAGAGATTCGCAGGGTATTACAAATTCTTTCAAGAAGAACTAAAAATAACCCCATTCTCATTGGAGAACCTGGAGTTGGAAAGACTGCAATTGCAGAAGGATTAGCACATCGTATAATTAACGGTGATGTTCCAGAAAACTTAAAAAGCAAAGTCATCTATTCATTAGATATGGGCTCCTTAATTGCTGGTGCAAAATATAAAGGAGAATTTGAAGAACGTTTAAAAGCTGTTGTAAAAGAAGTTACAAGTGCTGAAGGTGATATTGTTTTATTCATTGATGAAATACATACTTTAGTCGGTGCTGGTGGTGGCGAAGGAGCGATGGACGCAGCAAATATTTTAAAACCTGCATTGGCTCGAGGAGAATTACGCGCTATAGGTGCAACAACATTAAACGAATATCAAAAATATATTGAAAAAGATAAAGCTCTTGAACGACGTTTTCAAAAAGTAGTTGTTGAAGAACCAGATGTTCAAGATGCAATTTCTATTCTTCGTGGATTAAAAGAACGCTACGAAACACATCACAAGGTTCGAATTAAAGACGATGCAATTATTGCTGCTGTTGAATTAAGTGATCGTTATATTAATGATCGTTTTCTTCCAGATAAAGCGATTGATCTTATTGATGAAGCAGCAGCGAAATTACGCATGGAAATGGATTCTGTTCCTCTAGAATTAGATGAAATTCAACGCAAAATTATGCAACTAGAAATTGAACGTGCTGCAATAAAACGTGAAGGTGACTCTAAAAAAGTAAGTGAAATAAGTGAGGAGCTTGCCAACTTAAATGAACAAAGAAATGCGATTAAAGGTCGCTGGGAATCAGAGAAAAAAATAATCGATACGATACAACAAACGAAAGAGCAGATAGAGAATTTTAAACTCGAAGCTGAACAAGCCGAACGTGCAGGAGATTATGGAAAGGTTGCCGAAATACGCTACGGAAGAATAAAAGAGGCAGAAGAAAAATTGGTAGCATTCAATACTAAATTGATCGAAGCGCAAAAAGATAAAGCGATGATCAAAGAGGAAGTAGATAGTGAAGATATTGCTGATGTAATAAGTCGATGGACAGGAATTCCTGTTTCAAGAATGTTACAAAGTGAACGAGAAAAATTATTAAATCTTGAAGATGAATTACATCAACGTGTAGTCGGACAAGAAGATGCAATTAGTGCTCTATCTGATGCAGTGCGAAGAAGCAGAGCTGGTTTACAAGACATGAAACGACCAATAGGATCTTTCATATTTTTAGGAACTACAGGCGTTGGAAAAACTGAATTAGCAAAAGCATTAGCTGGTTATTTATTCAACGATGAAAACGCAATGACACGTATTGACATGAGTGAATTTCAGGAAAAACATTCAGTTAGTAGATTGATTGGAGCGCCTCCTGGATATGTTGGTTATGATGAAGGTGGACAACTTACAGAATCTGTTCGTAGAAGACCTTATTCAGTGGTTTTATTGGATGAAATTGAGAAAGCGCATCCAGATGTATTCAATATCCTGCTTCAAGTTTTAGATGATGGCCGATTAACAGATAATAAAGGAAGAACAGCCAATTTCAAGAATACTATTATTATTATGACTTCAAATATTGGAGCTCATATTATTCAAGATAATATTGAGAAAATAACGGATAAAAACCGTGATGAAGTATTAGCAAAAACGAAGGTCGAAGTATTTGATTTATTAAAGAAAACTATTCGTCCTGAGTTTCTTAATCGTATCGATGAAATCATCATGTTTAATCCATTAAATAGAGATGAGATTCGGGAGATTGTAAGTTTGCAATTCAAATCGGTTGCGAATATGCTTGCTAAGAATGCAATTCAATTAACCATTTCATCCGAAGCAATTGATTGGTTAGCACAATTAGGTTACGATCCACAATTTGGTGCTCGTCCACTGAAAAGAGTCATGCAAAAACGTGTACTAAATGAATTGAGTAAACAAATTCTATCCGGAACAATAAATAAAGAAGACAAGATTGAGATTGATATAGATGATAAAAATAATTTTATTTTTAGAAATGTTGTTGAAGAACTCAGCACATAATTTCACTCAAATGAAAATTCCCGATCATTAATTTTGGGTCGGGGATTTTTTTATAAAACAAACTATAACAATCTTCACTTACTTTTCTTCAAAGAAAAAGTAAATGTAGTTCCATTTCCATATTCACTATTCACCGAAATATGTTGCTGATGTGCTTCTATAATATGCTTCACTATCGCTAATCCTAAACCAGTTCCACCTTGGTCACGCGAACGGCTTTTATCCACTCTATAAAAACGTTCAAATAAACGAGGCAAATGTTGTTTCTCAATACCAATTCCATCATCAGCAACATCTACAATAATTTTATCATCAACATCACTAAATCTGACTTCTGTTTTGCCGTCTTTTTTTCCGTATTTAATTGAGTTCACAATTAAATTTACTAATACCTGCCGAATTAAATCCTTATCAGCATAAACATAAGTTTGTTTTTCATTTGGGTTATTAAGAATGACTTTTACATTTCTTTCGCGCCCTTGCATTTCAAGCGATTCAATAACTTCACGAACTAGCTCATGAAAATCAAACGTACGTTGCTCAATGTTTAATTCACCCGCTTCCAACTTCGAAATAGATTCGAGATCATCAACAATACTTATTAATCGATCAATACTTTTACTTGCTTTATTTAAATACAAAACATTTATATCGGTATCTTCAATTCCTCCATCAATTAATGTATGCACATAACCTTGTATGCTAAATATGGGTGTTTTCAATTCGTGTGAAACATTACTTAAAAACTCACGACGATAATTTTCTGTTTGTTTCAACTGATCAATTTCATCTCGTGATTCATTGCTCCAATCAATTAATATTTGATTAATCTCGGACGTTATTTCTCGTTCACCTTCTCTAAAAGTACGAAATGGCTCATTAGGATATCGTAATCGTAAAATATTTTTAAGGATCTGATTGAGATGGGTAAAGATGTATCGATTATATAAAAAACGGAAAGTAAATCCCATCAATAAAAAAGTGCACAATGAAATTATTAATCCAAAATACCAGGGCACATTAATATCCAAAGCATAAAAAAGAACATAATTTATGGCAGCAATAATTACCGATATCAATAATGACGTTGCAATTGCTAAGGTTGTAGTCTTCATTTGTTCGAATACAAACTTAATTCAAATCAGATAAGTAAAACAAAAAAAACAATTAATATTTAATTGACTTTCTAAATTATCACGCTAAGAAAAATATTATCTAGAAAATAAAGTCACTTAAATATCAAACTTGTAACCAATACCTTTAATCGTTTTTATTAATTCATCACCTAATTTCTCACGTATTTTACGAATATGAACATCAATCGTTCGATCACCAACAATAATTTCAGTTCCCCAAACACGAGCAAGAATATCTTCTCTTGTAAAAACTTTTCCAGGCTTAGAAGTTAATAATGATAATAACTCAAATTCTTTTCGTGGGAATGAAATTGGTTGATCGTCTTTATATACTAAATAACTTTCGCGATCAATCTTCAAATTACCAATCTGAACACTTGTATTATCACTAATTTCACTCCCATTCACTCTACGTAAAAGAGCCTTAATCCGACTAAGCATAATTCTAGGCTTAATTGGCTTAGAAATATAATCGTCGGCTCCTACATCAAATCCTGCAATCTGTGAATACTCTTCGTTTCGAGCAGTTAAAAAGGTAATAATTGTATTTTTAAGATCGGGTATCTCTCTAATTTGTCGACATGCTTCTATTCCATCCATCAATGGCATCATGATATCCATAATTACAAGATGAGGTTTCTCCCTTTTCGCAATGTCAACAGCTTCCTTACCATTCTTAGCGAGCAAAACCAGATAACCTTCCTTCTTGAGATTATACTCCATAAATTCGAGTATGTCAGGTTCATCATCAACCAATAGGATCTTAATTGTATTATTCTCCATGCTCTTTTTTATTCGCAACAAAGTTCAATTGTCAATGTTATTAAAATGTTAATCATACTTTAAGACAATCCTATTATTAATTTTGAATGTATTCGAGTTGTTAATTTTTCTAGAACGAAAAAACAAACTTACGAATGGATACGTTGCAAAATCTAATTTCGAAACAATACTTCAATACTGTTTCAATTAAATATTTTTTGGCGATTTCTAGAAAAATAGCAACTCTTAACATTAAGATAACATCTAGGTAAAATCAAGGTAACAATTTAATAATCTCTTTGCATCCGGAAAAGAAAACTATATCTAATGAAATTACTGAAAAACAAATGGTTAGGTTTAGCGTCATGTTTATTAACGCTAATGGTATCACAGCCTTTAATGGCACAAATTGTTGATCCGGAACAACAAGACAGTACACAAAGTACTATTGCAAAATTGTATCAAGACGTTGAGTCTCTAAAGAAATTGAAGATCACAGGATACATTCAAGCGCAATATCAATTGGCTGATTCGGCTGGAATAAAAAGCTACGCTGGTGGCGACTTTCCTTCTTTCGATGATAAACGTTTTTTAATTCGTCGTGGAAGATTAAAAGCAACTTGGACAAACACACATTCAAGTTTTGTATTTCAGGTGGATGCAACGGAAGCGGGAACAGTAAGTTTAAAAGATGCGTATTTTAAATATACCGATCCATATTTGCAATTATTTACTCTTACTGGTGGATTATTTAATCGACCATTTGGAAATGAATTGCCAATGTCATCAAGCGATCGTGAATCACCAGAACGTGGTAGAATGTCGCAAATAATTTTTCCAGGCGAACGTGATATGGGATTTATGTTAACTATTCAAGCACCAAAAACTTCTCGTTGGAATTTCATTAAATTGGATGCAGGTTTATTTAATGGAACAGGCGTTGGAGCAAAAGAGTTTGACAAGAAAAAAGATTTCATAGGTCATTTATCGATTAACAAAGCTAGCTTGAATGAGAAATTAAAAGTTGTTTTAGGTGCATCTTATTATGATGGTGGTTTCCGTCAAGATAATGATACTTTATTTTCTATTAAAACTGTAAATGATTCGGTACGTTTTGTTCAAGAGAATGGTAAGTACAAAGGTGAAACTACTAAACGCAAATATGTTGGTGTTGATGCGCAATTTAGCATCGATTGGCTTCCAGGAATTACTACCATTCGAGCAGAAATGATTTTTGGTGAACAACCTGGATTGTCAAATGATAATAAGAGTATTTCAGCAATAGTAACTAAACCAATTTTCCAGCGCAAATTCAACGGTGGATATGTATATTTCCTACAAAACATTGGACAATCAAAAGCACAATTTGTACTTAAGTATGATTGGTATGATCCAAACAAAGATGTAAGTGGTGATCAAGTTGGAACACAAAATTCAAATTTAACAGAAGCTGATATTAAATATTCAACTATCGGCGTTGGTGGAATTTGGAGATTTGATCAGAATTTAAAATTAATGGCATATTACGATATTGTGAAAAATGAATCTACAAAATTGAAAGGCTATACTTCTGATATTAAAGATAATGTTTTCACACTTCGTTTACAATATCGATTCTAACATTAAATAAAATAAGACATTAATAAAATTATCATAACATGAAACGTAACATAATAATTCTAGTCATAGGTATCTTTGCTTCCTTACATATTTCAGTTGAAGCTCAAAAATTAGTTATAAAAGGTAGTGATACTGTACTTCCACTTTCACAGAAAGAAGCAGAAGTATATATGAAATCAAATAAGAGCGCAAGTATCTCTGTTGTTGGAGGTGGTTCAGGAGTTGGTATTGCAGCCTTAATAGAAGGCAATACAGATATCGCAATGTCATCTCGTCCGATTAAAATGGATGAGCGATTGAAATTACAAGACGCAGGACGTGCATACAAAGAAGTTACAATCGCTTTCGATGCATTAGCTGTTGTAGTCAGTCCAAATAATAAAGTATCACAACTTACACGTGAACAATTGGAAGGAATTTACACAGGTAAAATTACGAACTGGAAAGAAGTTGGTGGTGATGATTTAAAAATTGTAGTGTATGCTCGCGAAACTTCTTCAGGCACTTATGAATTCTTTAAGGAACATGTAATGAGTCGTAAAAATTATGCAAGTAGTGTTTTAAATATGCCAGCAACGGGAGCAATTATTCAATCTGTAAGTCAAACAAAAGGTGCAATAGGTTATGTAGGGTTGGCCTATCTTGAAAAGGACGTAAAAACAATTGCGATTTCTTACGATAAAGGAAAAACATTTGTTAAACCATCTGTTGAGACTGCGAAAAACAAAACATATCCTGTAGTAAGGCCATTGTTTTTTTATTACCCTTCAAAAGTAGAAAAGTTAGTTAAACCATTCATTGATTATGTTCTTTCTCCAACAGGACAAAAGATAGTTGGAAATGTAGGTTACATTACACTTAAATAAATAAAATTTCTTTTATGAAAAATATATTTGCAATTCTCTCCTTAACATTACTGATGTCATGTGCTGGAAAAGAACAAAAAAATAATGCATCAAAAAATGCAATAACTGTTAAAGGAAGTGATACTGTTTTGCCTCTTACACAAAAAGAAGCGGAAGAGTATATGAAAAAACATGCTGATGCTGCTATCACAGTGGTAGGTGGTGGTTCGGGTGTTGGAATTACAGCATTGATGGATGGTACAACTGATGTTGCAATGTCATCGCGTCAATTGAAGATGGAAGAAAAAGTAAAGTTTGATGAAAAGAAATCGAATCTCAAAGAAGTAGTAATTGCAAAAGACGCGCTTGCTGTTATCGTTAATCCAAAAAATAAAATTGATAAATTAACACGCGAACAATTGTCAGATATTTATACAGGAAAAACAACTAATTGGAAAGAAGTTGGTGGCGCTGATTTAAAGATAACAGTATATGCTCGCGAAACATCATCAGGTACGTATGAGTTTTTTAAAGAACATGTGATGGACAAAAAAAATTATGCAACAACAGTATTAAATATGCCTGCAACAGGTGCAATTGTACAATCAGTTAGTCAAACGGAAGGTGCTATTGGATATGTTGGATTAGCTTATGAAACAAAAGAGATTAAACCGATTGCTGTTTCGTATGACGCAGGTAAAACGTATGTACTTCCATCTGTAATAGCAGCTCAAGATGGCACATACCCTGTTGCTCGTCCGTTATACTATTATTACTCAGCTGAAAAAGAAGCTATTATAAAGCCATTTGTGGATTTTATTTTATCAGAAGAAGGACAAAAGACTGTTCTTGAAGTTGGCTATGTACCTTTGAAAAAATAACCTAATTTCACGCTCCATTTAAACCACTTTGTGAAAAAATTTATTGAGCGAATTATAGAGGGAGCCCTCTTGATCAGCAGTACGGTAACCACACTTACTGTACTGCTGATTACTATTTTTCTTTTCAAAGAAGGGATATCACTTTTTAATCAATCTCCATTAGAAGGTGACAACATAATTACCGTAAGTGCTGATAATACAGTTGAACATATTTCATCTGCACAAATTAAAAATATTTTTGATCAAAAAATTACACATTGGGATGAACTTGGTGGAAAAAAAGATTCTATTATTCTTTTCACATTTAATGATCTTAGCACTTATTTTTCTGATGATGAAATAGGTGCGAATTTCGAATTCTTACCGCATAAAATTGATTCGCTTGTAAGCAACACTCCAGGAATCATTGCGGTCTTCTCTAAAAAATATCTTGAACCTAGCTTTAAAGGAAAAATAGTTAAAGTAGAAAATATTACACTCGCACAATTTCTTAGTGGTGAAGAATGGTTTCCAACAGCAAATCCTGCTGTACAACTTGGTGTATTACCACTTATTCTCGGAACACTTTGGGTAAGTTTAATTGCAATTGTTATCGCATTACCTATTGGATTGGCAACCGCTATTTATTTAGCAGAAGTAGCCAACCAAAAGATGCGAAATATTTACAAACCAATCATTGAATTATTAGCAGGAATACCATCTGTTGTTTACGGATTTTTCGGATTAATTGTTATTGTTCCTATGGTGCAAAAAACTTTTAATTTACCAGTTGGTGAAACTGCATTATCAGGAAGTATCTTGCTTGCAATTATGGCACTCCCAACAATTATTACAGTTTCTGAAGATGCTATTCGCAACACTCCTCGTTCCATGAAAGAAGCAAGTTTAGCACTTGGAGCAAATCGTTGGCAAACTATAGTTCGTGTAACCATACCCTACTCCATTTCAGGAATTTCAGCAGCAGCAATTTTAGGTATTGGCCGTGCAATTGGTGAAACAATGGCGGTACTAATGGTGACTGGAAATGCAGCTGTAATGCCACATTCATTATTGCAACCAGTGAGAACAATTCCAGCAACTATCGCAGCTGAATTAGGTGAAGCTCCAAAAGATGGTATACATTATAAATCATTATTTGCACTAGGATGCATCTTGTTTCTCATTACATTAGTTATCAACTTATGGGTGGATTATATTTCAAGAAAAAGAAGTAATTATTCCAAATAAAAACCATGGATATCAATACGCGTAAACGATTAGCAGAAAATACTGCGTTCTGGGTTTTCAGGATTCTCAGCCTCGGTGTTATTGGAATTTTATTTTCCATTTTAGGATTTATCATTTCAAAAGGTATCGGCGTAGTGAATTGGGATTTCATTACTAAAATGCCTGAAGATGGAATGACAAAAGGTGGTATTTATCCAGCAATCGTTGGAACACTTTATCTCATTGCAGGAAGTATGTTATTCGCATTTCCTATTGGATTAATGTCTGGAATTTATACAAACGAATATGCGAAGGAAGGATTTATAAAAAGATTTATTAAATTAATGACATCTAACCTTGCCGGTATCCCATCCATTGTTTTTGGATTATTTGGAATGGCATTATTTGTAAATGGAATGGGTTTTGGCGACTCTATCATCGCGGGATCATTAACATTAGGATTACTCGTTTTACCAATCATTATACGAACTACCGAAGAATCATTAAAAGCAATTGATAATTCTTTTCGTCATGCAAGTTTAGCATTAGGTGCCACAAAATTGCAGACTATTCGTAGAGTTACTTTACCAATGGCAATGCCGAATATTATTACTGGATTAATTTTAAGTATCGGAAGAGTTTCAGGAGAAACAGCACCTATATTATTTACTGTTGCTGCTTATTTTTTACCGAAGCTACCTACAAGTATGTATGATCAAGTAATGGCGTTACCTTATCACCTCTATGTAATTTCTACGAGTGGAACTAATATTGCGGAATCAAGATCGATGGCGTATGGAACTGCCGTTGTATTAATATTAATTGTATTGATTTTAAATCTTGCTGCAAATGCATTAAGGAGATATTTAGGGAAAAAATATAAAATAAATTAAGTAGCGTAGCACAGCAATATGCATAAGATAGAAAGTAAAAATGTTGAATTGTATTATGGCACCTTTCATGCCTTGAAAGGAATTAATATGTCGATTGAAAAAAATACAGTCACGGCACTCATCGGACCATCAGGCTGTGGAAAATCTACTTTCTTACGATTGTTTAATCGGATGAATGATCTTATTGATGGTGTTCGCATAGAAGGAAGTTGCCTTATTGATGGAAAAGATATTTACAGTAAAGAAGTACGAATTGAAGAGTTACGCAAACGAGTAGGAATGGTTTTTCAAAAACCCAATCCATTTCCAAAAACGATATTTGAAAATGTCGCTTATGGCCTTCGTGTAAATGGGATTTCACATAGTACATTTATTGAAGAACGCGTAGAACGTTCCTTAAAACAAGCTGCTCTTTGGGATGAAGTGAAAGACAAATTGAAAAAATCTGCAATGGAATTATCAGGAGGGCAACAACAACGCTTATGCATCGCAAGAGCATTGGCAATTGAACCATCGGTGATTTTAATGGATGAACCCGCATCAGCACTTGACCCCATCTCAACGGCTAAGATTGAAGAGTTAATTTATGAACTGAAATCACAATACACAATCATGATTGTAACACACAACATGCAACAAGCCGGTCGTGTTAGTGATAC
>JAYVOC010000252.1:0-4156 GCA_043758125.1 Bacteroidota bacterium
TAACAAAGTGCTGTAGGATCTAAATCTAGTAAAGTCCAAAATTTGTTCGATTTAATTAAAGGATGATACGTTTGTCCTTCGACAATAATACTAATTAAACAAAAAATTGACACTGAAATAAATAGTAATGTTTTCATAAATATTGTTTTGAATGGTTATAACGAACTCCCGTTAATTCCTGCACCTACATCATATGTTAAAAGTAAACAAAAATTTCGCTATGAAGAAAAAGTAGCTTTGAAAATGGAAGAATTGTTTGGGTGGTTTTAAGCGTGGGGCTGCTCTTTTGATTTCAATTGTTTTGAACAGGATTTAATTGTCTTGAACACGATTTAATTGTCTTGAACACGATTATTAGGATTACTATGATTGGCAGGATTAAAAAAAGTTGAATAGTTCCGATAGCTATCGGAATTACAGGATTACTGTGATTGGCAGGATTAAAAAAAAGTGGAATAGTTCCGATAGCTATCGGAATTACAGGATTACTATGATTGACACGATTAAAAAAAGTTGAACAGTTCCGATAGCTATCGGAATTACAGGATTACTTTGATTGGCAGGATAAAAATATATTGATAGCGTATTATTACCTTGCCTAAACCATGGTTAATAAAGTTAAATATCGATGCATTTTATTTAAAGAAAGTTGTGGAATGGTTACTGGTGTTAGTGCTAGTGCCTATCCAGCATCTGCTAAATATTTCTTAATTGAAACTATATGTGTTTTCTTAACTTTCTTAAGCACTAATAAGTCTTCATCTCCTGTTATTAAATGTGAAGCGTTACTATCAATTGCAAGAGCTAATAAAAAATCGTCTTTCGAATCTCTAGAGAGGGTTAATTTTGTCCGGACTTTAACAAGTTTGCCATGATTCTCAAAAAATGACATTAGCAATTCCTTGTCTTTGCTTGATACTATCTTCTTAAATTTTGGTCGATTTAATACCTCTATTAATTCATTAATTAATTCAGAGCTTAAAATCAAAATAGCCTTATCCTCAAGAATAATTTTGTTCAGTTTAGAAAAATTTCCATTAATAAGAAAACTTATAAAAATGTTCGTATCAATTACGACTTATTGCTGACTTGCTGGCATATCGTTTTTTTCTTACAGCTTCAACTTCTGCAGTTATATCATCAAACGATATTTTACCTTTTGATTTAGCTCGTAAATTAGTAAGAAACTGTTTAAAGTCTGTCGCTTCTCTTTTAATCGAAATAAGCTTTAAATCTGCCAAGTCTTCAAGAAGTTGGTTTGCCTTTGGGTTTAAAATTTCAATTCTGAGTAAATCCATAATGTAAATATACAATTTTTTCTACTATTTGCATTACCACTAACATTTCTCAGTTAAGCGCTTCGCCGCACTCCTTAATTTAAAGATAAAAAAAAATTTCGTGCGGCGTGGAGATTAAGTGATTATAGTTGCCTGACTATATAAAGCAATGTTTGTCCGATTGCATTTTAAAAAATTGATATAGAGATCGAGATTAGATAGTCAATGCTTTTTTGATTTCTTCATCGACTCTATCGAATTGCTCTATATAGTTTTTAGAATCGATATCCATCCAATCGAGGAGATCATAGATTTCTATTTTTATAAGTTGTGCCTTCGTAAAATCTATTGTAATATTATCGAAACAAATATTTTCATTGTGATAAACTCGGTTCCTAAATTCACGTATGTTTTTTAAAGTTGTATAAATAATTACCCTATTTACATGTGATGGTTTATTGGGAAAACAACGAATTATGTAACCACTTAAAAGAGAATAGTGCTTTGGTTCAAATAAACTTGTCCAAAAACCGAACGCTTGTTCAGCAATTATTTTCCCCGGCGTTATAGTCCCTCTAGTATTTCTTTCCGCGCTAAGAACTTGATTTTTGAGATAGTATTTAGGAGCAAGGGTAATATTATCCATAAAACCAGTTTTTTCAGTAATAATCCATGCTGGATCACCAAACTGGATTTCCAATTTTTCATTGATAGAATTTCTTAAAAAAGTTTCAAATAGATTAAGAATGGGATAAAAAGCTTGGGCTACAATAATGTTTGCTTTATATAATTTTTGTGCTCTTTCTCTCGAATTGCCGCAAGCAACTAAATAACGGTCTAATCTTGGCTTTGAAACGAACTTTTCTAACTTACTGTAATCCATAAGCAAAGTTAAATTAATATGATGGAGGGTGAAAAATTCAAACTGGATATTTTAGTATCCTTTTTATACCTTTTTTGTATCTTTTTTATACAATTTTTGGTTTAAAGATTGTATCTTTGTAATGTAATGGTTGGTAAAGCCTCTTCCCGTAAGGGTAACGTAACCAGGCAGAAGATAAAAAAGCCCCAGAGAAATTTGGGGCTTTTTTATTTAACTTGTAAAATCATATATCTTTATTTTGTCAAATAATTTTTCGTTCCAAGAAATTTCTTCCACGTTTTTATTTAGTATTTTCCAAGGCATAGCGCCGCACTCCATAATTTAAAAGTAAACAAAAATTAGTATGGTGTGGCGAGGGCGATGTTGGCAACTGGCTTTTTTTGTCAAAGTTAAATCCAAGAAAGAAACTTTTAGGATAAATATTTCAACTCCCTTACTTAAAACCTTCTATAATTCTGTTTACAATAAATTGAATCTTTAGCGCTTTAATTTTACAGTCTTTAGGATCGTACTCCAATAATAAACCAATCAAAATTGGTTCACTATCCACGTTCGCCCAAATGCCAGTACCACTACATCCTTTCGGTATCGGCGCAATAGATCTATTTGCTTTTAAAAATGACTTCCTTCTGTTAAATTGTATATAGAAAAATGCACCCAATTCCTTGCCTTCTATTAAATCGTTAAAGGCATATTTAAAACGTTCTATTTTTTTTCCTTTCACGCCAACTTTAACTTTGTTTACAAGGAATCCGCTAAAAAAATAATTAATAATACTCTTTTCATAAAATCTTAAATCGATATTCAAATCATAAAAATCATTTTTATCCATTTCTGCGATTATAGAATCTGACAGTTTGGTTATTGAGTAGTCGAAATCAATAGCTGGATTCGATTCTTTGTTGTTATAAATTTGATACCCGATTAATGGAAAAATCTTAGTTTGGTATACAAAATAAAAATCTGTTTTTTCATTTTCCCAAAACTGATGTGCTGATGAAATAACGAAAAAAAAATTGTTGTATTTGACAAAAACTCCACTCGCTTCTGGTATATTTTTTTTCAATATAAGACAAGTAAAATTTTCAGCAATTTTTTTAATTGGTCGCATTACCAATCCAAACTCATTAAGATTATCATCCATTATAAAGATCATATCATAAACCGAACGGTTTCCAGCTAAGCGCCATGCTTCACCTCATACTTTAAAGATAAACAAAAATTTCGTGCGGCGTGGTAAGCTAGAGGGGTGTTAAGCGCTCATAAATATTTCGATTAAATTTTTAAGTTAATTCCTATGGATATGATTTCAAATCGTTCTATAACTGTTTCTGTTGCACCTGTGCTATAATGCGAATGAGTGTATTGTTTGGTTGGTAAATTGAATATATTATAAATTGCAGTAACATAAGTTTTCGGACTTACTCTAAATTCAAAGCCCATTCCCAAAGTAGATGCTAATGAAAAAGTTTTGTTTGGAATTATTTTGTTTAGTCGTATAAATGGAAGAATGCCTCCTTCAATTACAATTTTAAATTTTTTACCTGGTTTGAACCTCAGTTTTATAGGAATGGCTAAACTATTAAAGTCATCGTAATAGTTTGCTCCGATAGAAACTGAAAATATCGCTTTTTTGGGATTATGTTCAGCAACTATTCCAAAACAAATTCCATTTTTTAAAGTTATAGAACTATTGATGGGAAGTAATAATTGTTTAGAAATAATTCCTGCATTTAATCCAAGAAAAGTTTCTTGAGCATTTACAGCTAAAAACGAGCAGCACAAAAAGATTAAGATCGAAATTCTTTTCAAATTATTAATTTTAATTGCTTTTAAAAATTTAGGATTTTGTCTCCATCAACCCTACTCCTTCACCACCTTAAACAATCTTTCTCCGCTCAAATATTTTATTTTTAAAAAATAAACACCTTTTGCAAGATTAGAAAGATCTAATTGATTAACGTACTTTTTGTTCATCACTTCGTTGCCGATAATA
>JAYVOC010000253.1:0-5426 GCA_043758125.1 Bacteroidota bacterium
CGGTTGAAATTGTTGATATCGCTGGTCTGGTAAAAGGTGCTAGCAAAGGCGAAGGTTTAGGCAATCAATTTCTTGGAAATATTCGCGAATGTGATGCAATTCTTCACGTATTGAGATGTTTTGATGATCCGAACGTAGTGCATGTTGATGGTCAGGTTAATCCTGTTCGTGATAAGGAAACGATCGATATTGAACTTCAATTGAAAGATTTAGAAACTGTTGAGAAACGCATGCAACGTATCGAAAAGCAAGCGAAAGTAGGTACCGATAAAGACGCTAAAAAAACATACGATGTTTATCAGCAATTAAAAGAACATCTTGAAAAAGGAATGTCGGCACGTTCAGCACAATTATCGGAAGATGATTGGAAACTTGCTTCGGATTTATGGCTGCTTACAGCAAAACCCGTGATGTATGTTTGTAATGTTGATGAAGGTTCTGTTGTTACAGGAAACAAACATGTGGAAGCAGTTCGTGCAGCAGTTGCATCTGAAAATGCTGAAGTACTAGTTATCGCTGCAGCAATTGAAGCAGACATCGCACAGCTAGAAAGTTTTGATGATCGTCAAGCTTTTTTAACTGATTTAGGATTGACAGAATCAGGTGTAACGAAATTGATTAAAACTGCATATCGTTTATTAAGCTTGCAAACTTATTTTACTGTTGGCGAAAAAGAAGTGCGTGCATGGACAATTCATCAAGGAATGACAGCACCACAATCAGCGGGAGTAATTCATACTGATTTTGAAAAAGGATTCATTCGTGCTGAAGTAATTCATTACAATGATTTTGTTACTTTAGGTTCTGAATCTGCTTGTCGTGATGCAGGAAAATTAGCAGTAGAAGGAAAAGAATATATTGTTCAAGATGGTGATCTGATGCATTTCAGATTTAACGTTTAAAATAAATTAAGCTTAAATAAATCCACAATGGGAAGAGCTTTTGAAAAACGTAAACATAAAATGTTTGCGAACAATACAAAAAATGCTAGAGCGTTTACGCGGATCGGAAAAGAGATAGCAATTGCGGTAAAGTTAGGAGGTAATAATCCTGATGGAAATCCACGATTAAGAATGGTGATGCAAAATGCGAAAGCATTAAACATGCCTAAAGATCGTGTAGAAGCTGCAATACATCGTGCTGAATTAAAGGACTCAAAAGTCCTCGACGAAGTAGTATTTGAAGGATATGGTCCGCATGGTATTGCAATCGTTGTTGAAACAGCAACAGATAATAACACTCGAACCGTTGCAAATATTCGAATGTATTTTAATCGTTCAGATGGAGCCTTAGGAAAAACTGGTTCACTTGATTTTTTATTCGATAGAAAAGGAATATTCACCATTGAAAAGGGCAAATGGGAAATGGAAGATTTAGAATTAGAATTGATTGATTATGGTGCGGAAGAATTAGAAGAGCATGAAAATGAAATTTATATCTATACTCCTTTTACTGCATTTGGATCTATGCAAAAAGCATTAGAAGAAAAAGGAATTACAATCATCAGTGCTGAGCTAGATAGAATCCCAACAACATCAACAGCGCTTACTTCCGAACAACAACAAGAAGTTCATATACTCATCGAAAAATTAGAGGAAGATGAAGATGTTCAAAATGTTTTTCATAATATGAAAGAAGAACAGAATTAAGAATTACGAATTACGAATTACGAATTACGAATTACGAATAATCGGGGAAATTAAAAAGTCCTATAAAATTTTCAAGAAAATTTTATAGGACTTTTTAATTTTTATTTTATCAAAGAAAGAAATCGGGTATTTAATTCGCAAAATTATAAATTGTAGTTCCGCTAAATAAAACAATATTCTTACTCCATGTTTCAATAGAATTTCGATGACGAACAACGATATAATAATTATTTCCAGATGCGGAAGCAGGAAATAGAATTGAAGCATTTCCAGATAAGTTTAAAACTCCTTTTGCAGAATATACTAATCCATAAGGCGAAGTTGCTGAATGTAACTCAACGGTAATCGTATCTGTTTGTCCTGCTGCAACAATAGAAATCATTTGTCCACCGCCCAAATAAAACCCTTGAATAAATGCGTGTAATTGTAATGTTACATTATTGCCAACAGTAAATGATGGTCCAGTTGCAATTCCGCAAACTGTTGTTACACGAATAAAACCTGTAGTAGCCCCTACAGGAACGGTTGAATTAATTTGATTGTCGCTTATGACAGAAAATACAGGTGCATTAATACTATTAAATGATACTGCACTTGCTGTTAAAAATCCAGATCCATTTATTGCGATTGAAGTTCCTACAGCTGCAGAAGTAGGAGCCATACTTGTAATTACAGCTGGGCTAGATGCATTTACATTTATTGCATTTGAAATTGCAGGACATAATGCAGGAGCAGCTGGAAATGTTATGGTCCAATTATTAATTGTTCCTACGTCTACAGCGGCACGATCATACGCAAAAAGTTTCCAATCTCCATTAGGATTTATCGATCCAGAATTAATTGCTGCAAATGATAGAATTGTAGTTGAGGGAGTGCATCCTGAAATAGTAAATAATGTTGTCCACGGCTTATACAATCCAGTATAAGGAGATCCCGTTGCAGGAATTTGAGCACTACCAGAATCAGCAAAAACAGTATTTGTAAAATTATCACCACTACCTCCAATTGCATTTGCCAAACCTAATCGCTGACCACTTGGTGATTCAAGATACAATTGAAGATCGGCATCATAAGTATGAGTTATATTAATGGAGATGTAAATTTTTGCTGATGCAATTGTTGATGTATACCCAGATACATTTATTGTGCTACTAACTCCAGTACAGCTATTATCAGGAATTGATGCAACAGTTGTATTGCTAAATGTAAGTGGAAGATATGAAGCAACATCATAAGCGCCACTTTGATTTACACTTAATGTTGCAGCATTAGCACCAACAATATCAACTCCATTTTTTCTCCATTGATTGTATGAACTTGCTGCAGGTGTGTACGACAATAAAACCGATCCAGTGGTACAAATTGTAGTAGTGCTTCCAGCACTAACGACTGCGGGACTCGGACTATTCAAAAGATTAAGCGCTAAGGTACTTACTGTTCCACTACCGCAACTATTGGTTCCAGCAACTATAATATTTCCTGATGTAGTTCCAAAACTTACTGTAATTGTATTTGTATTTATTCCAGATGTGATACTTGCTCCAGCTGGTAAAGTCCAATTATATCCAGTTGCATTTGTTATTGCGCTAACAGAATAAATATTTCCAACACTATTTTTACAAGAAGAAGTTGGTCCGCTTATTACTCCTGCTGCTGAGGGAAGCACTAAAACTGTAACTGCAAATAATGGAGAACTGTTTCCAGTAAAACATGCGTTAGAGGGTATTACACTTACATTACCTGAAACAGCAACCGCTGAATAAGTAACAGTGATGCTTGTTGTATTATTTCCTGCTGATATACTTGCACCTGTTGGCAATGACCATGTATATGTTGTTGCATTTGTAATTGCGGAGATTGAATATACTACTGATGTTTGCCCTTGACAAACTGAAGCTATTCCAGTAATAATTCCAGCACTTCCAACAGAATTTAATTTCGTTAAATTAACTCCATTATCCGAACCAATAACTACTGGATTCGAACTTACAATACGAATGCGATATCCCGTTCCTGTACCAGTAGGTATAGTGCATGAAATTGTTCCAGAAGAAGCAACACTTGTTAATGTTCCAATGGAAACCGGACTTGTAAATGATCCTGCTGAATTTGATAATTGTGCAGTAAAAATGTTTCCTGCATTCGCTGGACCATCGCCAGTATAATTCACATTTAATGTTTGTCCAACACATAAATTTGTGGTAGAAATTGTATTTGTGTTGAGTGTAGTTAATACTGGAGAGCTCGCCTGAATAGCAAAATTAACATCATTAATATCAAAGAAAATATTTCCTACTGCTTCTATTTTAATTCGTGCTTGAGTTGTTAATATTGTTGGAACAGTAATTAATTCTGTACCATCATTTGGTGTACTTGCTGCAACAACATTTGGAAAAGTTAATCCACCATCTGTAGAAAAAGAAATTTTAACATTCGCACAATTAATGGGTGAAATATTGCTTGAAGAAACATCCCAAGTTATAGTTTGCGATGATCCGGAATTCCAAATAACAGCAGTATTTTGTACAGTCACTTTAAATGGAGTTGTTGTATTTATTACTTGAACTTTTAATGTGTCATCATTATGAGTGACACCTCCTCCTCCACTTCTATTATCTCTAACAGTCAATCGAAATTTTAAAGTTCGCGCATACGTTGGCAGGAGTTCTCCAATGGTGGTTACATTATTTAAAATATCCGAAAGTATTGGAAATGTTCTACTCGGACTTGATACTGGAGAAAATGGTCGGAAGATGGGAGCATCTAAAGTTGGGGCATTCCATGCACCACCAGTTGCTGTTTTATCAAACTCTTCCCAACTATAAGTAATAGCATCGCCATCAGGATCCGAACCTACACCAGTAATTGTAAACGGTGTTTTATATGGAATGATAAAATTTGCTGTTGCTCCGATCGATGCAGTTGGAGGATTATTTCCTGTAGCAGATTGTACAGCACAACCATTTCCAGTACCTAAAACAGAAAAATTATAAATCTCATCAAAACTCCAAGTATGAAAATAAGCAATGCTATGAGGAGCTAAATCATCGGTGCTACAAATTCCTGCATACGCCATAATCGTAACGCCACTACCTGGTTCATAAGCGGCAGATGCTGCACGATTTCCACCACCACAAGAACCTAATACGCTATTGAATGTATGATTCGCTCCAAATTGATGTCCCATCTCATGCGCTACGTAATCAACATCAAACGAATCACCAACAGGACTAGAATTTCCAGTCACACCTTTTGCTTTGCTTGTTCCACAAGGACCATTTAATTGTGCTACTCCACCACCTCCAGTACTAAATACGTGACCTATATCATAATTTGCTGTTCCTATTACGCTATTAATGTTATTTTGATTTTCTGTTAACATGGTACTACCACTTGAATTGGTATAAGGATCAGTCGCACCATTTAAATAAATCAAAAGGTTGTTGTTAGCGATCATAACCATACGGATAGAAACTTCAGTTTCATAAATCCCATTAACTCGTAGCATGCTTGCTACCATTCCCGACATTGCACCAGAGGCTGTTCCACCTTTAGTGACAGCGTATTCACCCGTACATGCTAATGCAAGTCTGTAAGTTCTTAATTGGGCACCATTAGATCGTAATGCGGAATGGTTTGCTGTAATTAAATTGTTTTTACCAATGTACTTTTCTGTTTCGCAAATAAATGAATTGTATGCTTTGAAATCATTGCTATAGTAAACAATATAATCACGAGTATTAAACTGATTATATGGATCTATAAAAACACTTCCTT
>JAYVOC010000254.1:0-15878 GCA_043758125.1 Bacteroidota bacterium
CCTATACGCCCCACTTGATTTTATCGATAGTAAATCATTGTTGGGCGACGAATAAATTAATGCCAAAGGAAGAGTAGGATTAACTACATAGTTGCTAATAGTGATCACACGATCTTGTATTGTATTGGTAATTCCTTGAGTTGTTAACGCAGTTGAAAGTGCTGTAAGGTAATCAAGTGAACATCCCGAACATAAGTAATTGCAGAAAATGCATCGTTAATATTAATAACTTCTCTGCGTTTAAGTTTGGCCGACATAAATGTTCAATTGATTTTTATGTAAGAATAGCCAATTAATATTACTAATTAAATTATCAAGCTGTAAAATATCCTCAATTAACTTATTAATTTGATTGTGTTCTATAAAATCTTCACGTCCTATAAATCTTTCAAATGAAATTAAAGTTGAACGAATACTTATTCCAAATATAAATTCCGCATCGTCAATAACCGTAATTAAAGCATAAAAGGATCTTCCTGAAATTTTAAGATATATTTCAAAACCAAAGTCTACGAAATAAGTTTGAGTAACATAATTACATCGTTTATCTAGTTCGTCCGCTAAATAATTTCCAAAAAGATCTTCCTGCAAGCAATAGTGGTTTTCACGTTCAATTAAAAGATATTTACCACAATTGAATGTAACGTAATTATTTATTTCCATAGTTTAAATGCCTACTAACTCTTGCTTTACGAAAATACCTACAAATTCATTTAAAAATGCAAATTAATAAAACGAGAAAAAATTCTATTTAAATATTTCCAATCAAACAAAGTGTTTCCATGGTAGGGGAGGGGAGTCCACCAGATGGCTCTACCGTTACAGCAAAAGTTTGTGCACCATCAATATCTTTTACACGAAGTAAATTTGCTACTCCAGGTGTAGCATCAAAAACTCCAGCATCTAAAGGCTTGCCATCTTTCAATGCCCATAGTTGATATTGTTTTCCATGTTGCAACTCTGGCATCGATGAAGTATTAATATACACTGCATGACTATCACTATCCCAAAAAACGGCAGTCTTAACACCCGGTAATTTATCGTTTCCTGCTAAAATAACTTTGTGGATTTCAGCCTTCGAAATATCTGAGATTGCTAATTGAACTTGTTTATACGAAGCTTGTTGAATATTCAAAGCACTAGCAAAATCATCACGACTTAATTTTAAATCAATCAAAGAAGCTTTAACTTGATTTAATTGCTTTGTTAAATAAACATTAAAAGAAAAACTTAATACTAATAGCGTAAAACATGCAACCATTAAATATTGATAATTGCGCTGATTTTTATCTGAGTTAGTGGCGTTTAATGTCACAATTTTCGCTTGCGGCTTAATTATTTTAATGTCATTCAAATCCTCATTATTAAAAATAGAATTAAGAATTTGCGCTTTTAAATGCTTCGGTGGAGCGATACTATTTTCCAACGACAATTCTTCTAATGTTTTTTCTATGGATTCAATTTCAAATTTAAACTCTGGATATCTAGTAACTAATGATTCAGCAAGTATTCGATCTTCTGGTGTAGCTAAACCCAAAACATAGCTCTCTGCTAAACCACTATCTAAATATTTTTTTACTTCTTCGTTCATTTTGTTCCTAACAACTCTCTTAATTGCATGATCGCAGATCTAATCCTAGTCTTTACAGTGCCAAGAGGTAATTGCAATTCTTCAGCTGCCTCTTCATGAGTATAACCTTTGTAATAAACTAAATCTAAAACAACACGATGAGTTTCTTTTAATTTCGTTAAGGTCTCTTTCAAACCAATGTGATCTACTTCAATTGTTGTTTGCCAGTTATTATTTACCTCATATACGGATTTATCAATCGATTGGATGTTGGAATTATTTCGGAAGTCCTTGCTTCGAATTTTATCAATAGCCGTATTTCTAGCAATATTCAATAACCAAGTAAATAACCTACCTTTCGACATATCATAGCTATCGAGATTATTCCAAATCTTAATAAAAACATCTTGTAAAACTTCCTCAGCTATTTCTTCTAAATTTACTACTTTCATAATAACACCATATAACGCCGATGAATAGCGATCATACAATAATTCGAAAGCCACTTTATCACGTTCCTTTAATCGTGAAACTAAAGAAGGTTCATCTATCGTAATCTTATTGGACATTATTATAGTTTAGTGTATTAAAATACGAAGATAGTATTCTTAGTTTAAAATTTGTTTCCAATACAAGAATAATCAAATCAGTTTAAACTTGTTTTTTGGGCAAAACTAACCCCGTAATAGCAATCACTATAGCAATACTTAAACTGATCATTGGAAACATTCGAATTTCGAATTCATGCCAAATGGAATATTCTCTAATTGTGTCCATCCACGTAAATAGAAAAACAATTAAAAGCGCGTAAAGTGATTCATTTTGTAGCATATTTAATAAATGGTTTCTTTTAAATGATTCTTTTAAAAACGCCCATTTATTTATCTTCAAACCAGGTTTTTTCATTACTTTTTTCGAACTATTAGGAGTATTTGACCATTTTAACATTTCCTCATTGCCAAAAAAATAATTCGATATTGCTGATGAAAGGAAGGTAACAAAAAGTATAAACCAGATATTTAAAGTATAAATCGACAAACCAATCCAGATTAACTTTTGACTATTTTCTAAAGGAAATAGAATTATTTTTAAAATTTTATTGTCATCAAAGGTGCCTTTATAAACTAATTGTTCTCTAACAAATGCTTGAATTAGAAACCCATGTAAACAAATAACTATAGATATTATGCTTAAAATTTTTGCCTTTACAAAATAAATCATTGCATAATTAGCTTGAATTACAGCTAGATAGCTAATCGCGAGAAAGCAAATCACTATTATTAATTGAAATATTTTATTGGTCTTTTTATTCATGATAACTAGATTTTTAAAAAAGTTAATTCAAAACTTGATTGTTTCCTAAACTCGTATTAAATTTTAACTATATTTCGCTCCAGCATTGAGTTTGGAATCATACAAATATCAGGAAGTTTATCATCTAAAATTTTAGCTTTATGGCGACTGTAAAAAAGACGCGCCCAGTAGTAAAGAAAGCAGAACCTGCAAAACCAGCAAATAAAAAGCTCGTTAACACTAAACCTGTCTCTAAATCTCCAGTTCCGGCACCAAAGTCCTCGTCAACTAAATCTAAAACTGTTGATAAAGCAAAACCTTCTGCAATTCCCCAAAAGAAAGCTGCATCAAAGCCGACAGTAAATTCGAAATCATCTAAAGTTATCACTGCCCCAATTAAAAATAATCCAGTTAGTAAGGCTCCAATTAAAACACCTAAAAAAGCAGAAACTGCACCAATAAAAAAAGTAGTTTCTACAAGTAAAGTTGTGGCTAAAGTAGTTGTACCTATTAAGTCAGTTCCTTTAGCAAAGACTATCAACAAATCAAAACCAATTCCTGCTAAGCAAGACAAACTTTCTCCTGTAAAAAAGAGTGTTCCTGTAACGAAATCTGGAAAAGCTACAGCCATACCACCAGTAAAACAAGATGATAAACTAGATCCTTTGCACGTAAAAGCTGCTAAGGCTATGAAGGAACTTTCCGAAACAATGGATCTTAGTAAGGTTCGTCCAAGAATTCAAGCTGGAACCCCAACACCTGCTCCCAAAATTGTTCATAGACATCATTCTCAACCTCTCAAATTGGTTGAACCAACAAATACGAGTAAGATTAAATTTCAAATAGAATTTGAGTTCAGATCATCTCCTAAAATTCTCTATAATTACTTGTATGATTCTAGTGGATTAGCAGGTTGGTTTGCAGATGAAGTAAAGTCAAAAGATAATCTTTACACTTTTATTTGGGAAGGTGGTGAATCAAATGCAAAACTTGTTGCCTATAAAGAACAACATTTGGTTCGTTTTCAATGGTCAGAAGAAACCGATGGTACTTATTTTCAATTCGAAATTAAGGAAGATGATTTAACCGGTGATGTAGCATTGGTAATAACCGATTTTGCAAATCCCGGAGAAAGAGATACAAATGCTCGTTTATGGGAAAGCCAAGTGCAAAAACTTAGATTGCTTTTAGGAAGTTTTTAAGACTTATTGTCCTAATAAAGAGAATAATAATTTCGAAGTTTCTGAACATTTTTTAGGCAAATCATTCCATTGTTCCAATGGGATGATGCTGCAAATTTTAATAAATCCTGTTTGCTTTGCAATGTCTTGATAGAAGTTAAAATCATGCTCACATTCTTTTATCAGTAAATAATTATTTCGTTCGTGATGATGCTGCCAGGGATCTTCGTTAACGCAAATTAGTAAATCCGTTTCTCGTAATTTTCCCCAATTTGAAAATAATTGCACTCTAAATTTATCAGCATAAGTACCTGAAAGATGTAAAGTGATCGAGAAATTGTTTCCCCACCAACACAATAAACGCAAAGCAAATATCGCATCTCGATCAAAATATCGTGGGTAATCAAGAATTGTCCAAGGGAAACCTAGATAATTTTCACCTTTGGTAATTTTAGGATTGGAAGAACAAATTTCTATTGGTAAAAGTTCATTGTAAATGCTCAATTCTCCTCTAATAATTTCAATGCAATTACTAAATAATGAATTGATTTTGTCTGACACTTCTCGCTTGCGAAGAAATAAATCGCGGTCTTTTAGCAAGGCTAAATCTTTTGAATTTAAAAATGTTTGTGAAGTCTTATCGTTTTCTTGATGTTGCATATCCAAACTTAGGGTATTTTTGCAAACCAAAAGAATTCCCACTAAGTGAAAAAATTACATAAATTAATTTTAAGTTCTTTCATCGGTCCGTTTATACTTACTTTTTTTATCTCACAATTTGTATTGCTGATGCAGTTTTTATGGAAATATATCGATGACTTAATTGGCAAAGGTCTGGATGGATTTGTAGTGGCAGAATTACTGTTTTATACATCAGCGAATTTAGTCCCCTTAGCCTTGCCACTTGCCATCTTGGTATCATCTATTATGACATTCGGAAATCTTGCCGAACACTTTGAAATTACCGCAGCAAAAGCAGCAGGAATCTCTCTTCAAAAATTAATGACTCCATTGTTTATCGTCGCTCTTATGATTAGTACAACAGCATTTATTTTTTCCAATAATGTGTTGCCATACACCAATCTGCGTATGGGGTCATTGCTCTATGATATTCGTCAGCAAAAGCCTTCTTTAGCAATTAGAGAAGGGATTTTTTATGGAGGTATAGATGGCTATAGCATTAAAGTTGGTAAGAAAGATCGCGATGGAAAAACTATTCATAATGTGATGATTTACGATCACTCTCAAGGTATGGGAAACCGTAAAGTTGTGGTAGCGGAATCTGGATTAATGGAGGCAACACCGGATCAAAAATTTTTAAAAGTGACATTGAGAAATGGAAATAGTTATGAAGAACAAAATAAAAATAGAAATGGTGTAAATGTTCATCCGCTAACGAGAACAAGTTTTAAGGAATATAAAATCAGTTTCGATTTATCACAATTCAAATTGAGCCGCACAAATGAAGATTTATTTAAAGGCGGGCAACAAATGATGAATATGAAACAACTTACATCATCAATTGATAGCTTAGAAAAAAATTATGCTCAACGAAATAAAGAAACGTATAGAACTTTAATGCCTTATTTTACTTTTTTACGTGATCCTAATCATTATAACAAAGAAATTAAAACCATATTGCCTGTTGATATTATTACAAAGTATCCAAATCCTGCAGATGGAATGATCATTGAAAATGCAATGAACCAATCAAGAACGTTGCAAGCATATCTTTCCTCCATCTATGAAGATCTCGATTCTCGTCGATTTCAAATTGCAAAATATAAAGTGGAATGGCATCGCAAATTAACGTTGTCGATAGCATGTTTTATATTGTTCCTTATAGGTGCTCCATTAGGTGCAATCATTCGTAAGGGAGGATTAGGAATGCCACTTGTTATTTCAATTGCATTTTTTTTAGTGTATCATGTAACCAGTATTACAGGCGAGAAATTTGCTAAAGAAGGAATCATTACTCCTCTTGAAGGAATGTGGTTATCCGCAATGGTTTTACTTCCTGTGGGATTATTTTTGATATACAAAGCCACTCACGACTCCGTAATTTTTGATGGCGAAGTGTATAAGCAATTCTTCAAAAGAATGTATAAAGCCGTTAAGAAAACGTGAGAATATTACAACTGTGTATTCGCGTTCCTTTTCCTCCCGTCGATGGTGGAAGTATCGCTATGTATAATTCAGAAGTTGCATTGATAAGTAATGGAGCAACAATAAAAGTGTTAGCGTTTAACACGATTAAACAGTTTGTAGATCTAGATAAATTAGATGTTGATTACAAGAAGATGACATCAATAGAAGCTGTTTACTTGGATAATAATATTCATCCATTAGCAGCATTTTTAAATTTATTCACAAGACAATCATATCATGTAATTCGATTCATTAAAAATGATTTTAAACAATTATTAATTGATACGCTTCAAAAAGGAGAATTTGAAATAATTCAATTGGAAAGTCTTTTTATGGTACCTTATGTAGATGAAATACGTAAATTTTCAAAGGCTAAAATCGTACTTAGAACCCATAATATCGAACATCTCATTTGGAAACGAATGGCGGAAAATTGTTCGAATATTTTTAAAAAATGGTACTTGAATCTCTTAGCATATCGTCTAAAGAAATTTGAAGTAGAAGCAATAAATAAAGTTGATGCAATTACAACGCTAACCAAAGAAGACGAACAATTACTTATTTCTTTAGGTGCATTAAAGCCCGTTTTCATTTCACCAATTGGAATTCAAATAGGAGATTATGTCCAGAAAAATATTCCAAATAACAAAGTGATATTTCATATCGGAGCAATGGATTGGCTTCCAAATCAAGAAGGGATCTCCTGGTTTTTAGAACAAATTTGGCCAGTTATTAAAAATAAATATCCAGAAACAAAACTTCGATTGGCTGGAAAAAAAATGCCAAATAGCTATTTCAAATATGTTGATGCACAGTGCGAGATTCAAGAATTTGTTCCTGATGCACAACAATTTATGAATGAAGGAGAAATCATGGTGGTCCCTATATTTTCTGGTAGTGGAATGCGAGTTAAAATTATTGAAGGTTTAGCATTGGGAAAAGCCATTATTTCAACAAGCATCGGAGTGGAAGGAATTCCTGTTGAAAATGGAAAACAAATGATAATTGCCAATAACCGCACAGAGTTTATTGAAGCGTTAAGTCTACTCTTAAACAACCATAAAAAAGTGATTGATTTAGGACAAAATGCTAGAAATTTTGTTGAGACTTCGTTTGATAATCGTGAAATAGGAAAGAAATTGATTTTGTTTTATGAGGATTTAACTTTCAACTAGCTAAAAATCAGAGAGTATTAGTTTTAATGTTAAATATCTAAGTAATTGTATTTCAAATTATTATATACTTATAAACAAATGTCTTTTAATTAATTGAAATTGCTTGTGGAAAATGATCAATTTTAAGGGAATTTTTGTTAATATTGCAGCCCCGTTTCGAGGGATTAAAAGCAGTTAAAATCATGGACTTATTAAAATTAGCAGAGCAACAATTAATTGAGAAAAAAGTTTGGCCTGAATTCAAAGCTGGAGATACAGTTACTGTCTATTATAAAATTATTGAAGGTAACAAAGAGCGTGAGCAGCAGTTTCAAGGCGTAGTTTTACAACGTCGTGGCGAAGGTTCTACTGAAACTTTCACAGTACGCAAAATTTCAGGTGGAATAGGTGTTGAGCGTATCTTCCCTACAAACAGCCCTAAAATTACTCGACTTGATGTGAATAAGCGTGGTATCGTTCGTCGTGCGCGTATATTCTACTTACGCGATATGATTGGTAAGGCAGCACGTATCGAAGAGAAAAAATCTTATTCTTCAAAAACAGCTAAAGCTAAATAGGCTTATACAATATTTTAAAAGCCCTGAAGTCGTCGAACTTCAGGGCTTTTTTTATTGAAAACAATCTTAGAGTTTTCAACGAAGTACTATGTATATTTTTAAAAGAATTTATTATTTGATTTGAAATTTAATTGTAAATTTATAGTACATGAAAAATAATTGGCTCGTTTTATTTTTGATATCCGTGCTATTGCCATTATTTAGTAATGCACAGTTCTTTATCATATCAACAATACATCGTCCCGAAAATGATACGATGTCGGTATTCTCCATCAGTATTAGGAATACGTCGCGCGATAGTATGTTAGTATTACACAGCCAAGAAACGGAATCTCCACCTTTTATTAATAAGTATAGATTCGAAGTTAGAGGACAGGATACAACTATAATCTATTTTGGAAAATCATTAAATCCATTGATTCCAGAAACATACCGTGCAACGAAAACTATCGGACCAAGAAATACTATGGAAGTATATTTTTCAATTCCAAAATCTCAAATAAAAAAGAAAAAATCAGTGCTTATCTATTTTTCAATGATTAGCGAAAAATATTTAGAAGACTTTAATAAGTTAGATCGAATGGAAAATAATGCAAACATCAAACGTTGCAGGAAACTCAAAGAACGTTTCGGAAGCGTTTATCATAAAGAAATTTATTATTAGGAGTTTTATCTAAGTAACACTTCAGTGGCTCCAGCACCAAAACGATCATAAGCTCCATCTCTATAATTTAATTTTAGTGTTTTCAATTCTGATCGTATCGAATTTTTTAAGCGCCCATTTCCAACACCATGAATGAAAATAATTTTCACAGAACGCTTATACATCGCATTGTCTAATTCCTTTCTGAAATGTCGTAATTGTATATCAATCATTTCAGCCGCACTCATTCCTGCAGGATCATCAATCAATTCTTCAATATGTAAGTCAACCTCCAAAGAAGATCCAGAAAGTCCAAAATCCTTTAAACTAGTATCCGCTTTTTTGTGAAGTGAATTAGCAACTGCGGGCTTAGAATTTTTTCGATCATCAGTATAATCTTCCTTATACTTCTCAAATAATTCATTCAAATCAGGTTCTGCATCAATCGAAAAATTAATTAGTGTATTTACAAGTGCAAATGAATAAGGCGATGCAAGTTTCGGATAATGTTGAGTTATTGTTGGTAATTCAATTTTAAATTCCTTATTTATACGAGGCAATTCTTGATGCAATCCCTTCTTATGGAATAATAATTGAATTTGTAAATGGTCGATATCAATAATAGCATCACGCAGAATCGTACTCATTAAAACAGTTTTATTTTTTTCAAGATATCCAGCTGCAATCCCTTCAGGCATTTTACTTTTAAAAGATGAAAATGCATATAATACATCCGAATCACTACCATTCACTAACCAATAATCAATCTTTCCAGAAAGCACTTTTCCATTATCTGGAAGTGTTATCAATGCAACTGTACCTAACAATGAATAGACATTTATTAAATCAATTGGCGGCACTTCTTTTACTAAATTTTCTTCACCAATATCATTTTTCTTATCTGATTTTTTTTGTTGAGTATCCTTGATTTTTACTAATTCTGATGCTGTAGCATCCAAGGTAAATCCATCTTCAATTTCAACAACACAAATGCCATTTGCTTTTATCGCAACAATAAATCCGTCTTGCTTCTCATTAATAAAAGAAACTTTATCTCCTGCTTGAAAATCCATTGTGGAATTTATTTAAACTATTTTATTTTATCCTTACCAAAAGTTTCTTTATACAATTGGATTGCCTCCTGAATAATTTCAAGTGCTTTATCTCTTGAATAAAACTCTTTCACTTCAACTTCTTTATGCTCAAGTAATTTATAATCTTCAAAAAATCGTTTCATTTCTAATGTCGTATGAGGAGGCAATTCCGAAAGATCATTAATGTAATTGAAACCAATATCGTTATTGGCAACAGCAATAATTTTGTCATCTGTTTCACCTTGATCAACCATACGCATCACTCCAATAACTTTCGCTTCTAACAAACATAAGTGTGGTAATTCTACAGATGTAAAAACTAAAATATCTAAAGGATCATGATCTCCACAATATGTTTGAGGAATAAATCCATAGTTAGCAGGATAATGTACTGATGAAAATAATACGCGATCTAATTTTATTAATCCACTCTCTTTATCTATCTCAAATTTCCCTTGACTGCCTTTGGGAATTTCAATAATTGCATTCACAATACTTGGTGAATTTTTTCCTGGATTTATATCATGCCATGGATTTGCCATCTCTCTTTTAATTTTATTTTATTTCATAATAAAAAGCAACACAACATTACCCATTATTTTTCAAACTTTTTTTACATGCTACCTTCATCAGCACTTGATCCATAAATCGCAGGAACAGGAAGGTTTAATAGGCGAAGATAAACGCCCAACTGTGCACGGTGATGAATGTTATGACTTATTACGAAGCTACGTAATACTGCTATTCTAGGCATGGTGAAATAAATTGTCTCTCCATTACGCATGGTCCAATCCCCAAATAAAAGTTCATCGGTAGCATTAGAAAGTAAATCCAAACCCTTATCAAGATTTTCATCAAAATACTGTAATAATTCAGCAGTAGTTTGAACGTTCCTTGCAGGTTCACTAGGTTTTGAAAAATCTAGTACATCAGTTGTTAAGGTGATTGAAATCCAACTAGGAATATGTGCAAGATGCTTCGCAAGTTTTCCTAATTCCATTGATTTCTCATGTGGTTTCCAAGTAGGATTTTCAGCAAAGGGAACACGTGACAATGTTATACGTGTATGTGGCATTTCTTGCTTTAATTCTGCAAGAAGTAATTTGTTCAATGACATATTATATTTTCTATTTTTTAAAATTTTCTGCTACAATTAAATCTTTAACACCCTTCGTATATTGATAAAATCCTTGTCCCGTTTTAACTCCTAAATTTCCCGAAGCAACCATATTTAAAAGTAATGGACATGGTGCATATTTCGGATTACCAAAGCCATCTTGTAATACTCTTAAAATACTTAAGCAAGTATCTAAACCAATAAAATCTGCCAATTGCAATGGTCCCATTGGATGCGCCATTCCCAATTTCATAACGGTATCAATTTCATAAACACCAGCAACATTTTCATATAGCGAATAGATAGCTTCATTAATCATTGGCATCAGTATCCTATTCGCAATAAAGCCTGGATAATCATTCACTTCTACTGGTACTTTTCCTAATTTTTCAGATATCTCGAATATTGTTTTCGTTACTTCATCCGAAGTACGATAACCGCGAATTATTTCTACCAATTTCATTATCGGAACTGGATTCATAAAATGCATTCCAATAACTTTATCGCCACGCTTTGTTGCAGCAGCAATTTTTGTAATGGAAATAGAAGAAGTGTTAGATGCAAGTATACATTCTGCTTTGGTGGAATTATCTAAATCAGCAAATATTTTAAGCTTTAAATCTAAATTTTCGGTGGCAGCTTCCACTACTAAATCTGCATTTGAAACGGCAACTTTTAAATCAATATTAGTTTTTAGATTTGATAAAGTTGATGCCTTAATTTCTTCTGTTATATTTCCTTTGGCTAATTGACGATCAAGATTTCCAATTATTGTTTGCATGGCTTTATCTAAAGCATCTTGTCGTATATCGATAAGCGTTACTGAAAATCCATTTTGTGCAAATACATGAGCAATGCCATTACCCATTTGTCCTGATCCAATGATGGCAATATTTTTCATTTTATGAATACTTTGTTTATTCGGTAAAACTACCAAATACCAATTAATAAAATGACTTGAATACTAGATTCCTTTTGATTTAAAGGGTAAATAAAAATGTAAAAAACAATACAATCCAGAGCGCATCGATAAAATGCCAATAGCTATTAAATAAATCGATTCTTACTAATTCATAACTATTCGAAAAAAATACTAAAGCCTTGATTGGGTCATTCCAATTATCAAAAGCTTTCAAGCTTAAATACAAAAGAAAAAACAATCCACCAACTACATGTAAAAAATGTAATCCAGTGATCACAAATATAAATGCACATCCAATATTTCCATCAATAAAATTACCACTATCATACAACTGTACCCAACCATAAACCTGTAAAATCGCAAATGAAATTCCTAATAATAATGTGGTAGAAAGTGAAAGTAGAAATGTTTTAGATTGATCATCTTTAAATGCCTTCAAACTATGTGTTAAAGAATAACTACTCAGAAGCATAATTATCGTACTAACAATAAATGGCTTAGGCATTACAAATTTTATCGATGTATTGTTATGATTATACCAGATCACATACATAAATACGAGCGATAAAAATAAAACACTACTACCAATCAATGAAAAAAATAAATAGGTTTTATAGGGATGCTGCCTTTCAGAAACCTCTTGTTCCCCATGTAAATTGGATTCCTTTCTCGTATTACGATCGCTCATTCCGTCAATGTTTCATTCAATTTACCAAATTTACAAATAACAAAGCTATTTTCAATTTTATTTTTTAAAAATATTTATTACGTATATCGAAATAACTTTTAGTTGTTTATTTATGTTTTGATTATCTTTAGCAGTCGAATAAAACTATGAAAATCTGGCGCTCATTAAAATATCTAGTTGCGTTTACAACTCCATTATTAGTATGGAAATCATTTTCATGGGAAGAAAATATGACCTTTTTACCTCTTATTTATGCCTTTGCAATAATTCCAATTCTTGAGTTAGTTTTAAAGCCCGATCCTAGTAATATTTCAGAGGCTGACGAGGAAATAGTTTCCAAAGATCCATTCTATAACATACTACTTTATCTTACAGTACCTATTCAATATTTTATTCTTTGGGTATTCCTTAACAGAGTAGCCTCAGGTGGCTATTATACCTATGAACTTGTCGGTTATACCCTAAGTATGGGAATTATGTGCGGTATCTATGGAATAAATATAGCTCATGAATTAGGACATCGTAAAAGCTGGTACGAAAAAACAATGTCAAAGTCTTTATTGTTATCATCACTTTATATGCATTTTCATATTGAACATAATAGAGGTCATCACAAAAGAGTAGGTACCATTGAAGATCCTGCAACATCCCGACGAGGTGAATCAGTGTATAGTTTTTGGTTGCGTTCTATTTGGTTTGGATATTGGTCAGCATGGAATATCGAGCGCAAACGATTAAAGCAAAATAAGCTATCGTTTATTTCTATACACAACGAAATGATCGTTTATCACCTATTGGAAATTACGCTACTCATTTCCATTTATCAAGTATTTGGTGGGCTCTCGATGATCTGCTTTATTGCTGCGGCAATTATTGGAATTCTTCTTTTAGAAACTGTAAATTATATTGAACATTATGGTTTGAAAAGAAAAAAATCTGATACTGGATACGAACGAGTAATGCATGCTCATTCCTGGAATTCTGATCATGTTTTAGGACGTTTGATGCTATTTGAATTGTCACGCCATAGTGATCATCACCAAAAAGCCAGTAAGCATTACCAACTTTTAAAACATTGGGATGATAGTCCGCAAATGCCAACTGGGTACCCAGGTATGATGATCTTATCTTTAATTCCGCCACTTTGGTTTTATGTTATGCATAAAGAAATTGATAAGCATTCCGAAAAATTTATACCAGAAATTACTAGTTGATTCTTCAATTTTTTTTTGATTAGTATGCCGTAAACAGAGAAAGAAAAATTGAGTTCCAAGTGTATTAAAAAAAAAAATTCTTTCTATTTTGATTTTTGATTAATAAATAATCGTTATCCAATTTTATTTTGTCACTTTCTTTTATGGATGATTTACATATTTTTAGAATGTATCCATAAGCTCACAAACGTTCGGTTGGTGTGCAAAAGAAAGTAACCAAAGAAAAGCCCACCAACGAAAACCAAGCGATCATTCATCATAGTGCAACTATTTTTCATCATTAAGAAAAGCCCAAATCTGCATTTTGCAGACTAAAATTACATAATCAGAGCCACCCGATCCTGAAGGGACATAGAAATAAAAATTTTAAAAAAAAATTAGATTTTAATTTACTTAAGAAAGATTATTTTTCAAAATTAAAAACTTACTTTCTCCATCGAAAATGCCATAGGTGATGCTGCAAATAATGGCTTTACTTTTGCCCATGTAGTTCTAAATAATTCCGAATTTCTATAATTTGCCAAATCTTCAGCGCTACTCCAATTGCTATAAGTTATCATAACATTGTTTTCATCGTAATCATGATAAAGCATCAAACCCGAACACCCATTAAATGCACTAATTTTCGGAAACGATTCACTAAAAAGTAATTTGAAATCTGCTACTTTGTCGGGAAAAATTGTAAGTCGTACTATTCGTGTTATCATTTAAATTCAATTCGAATATTATCATTAAGTTTTAGACCCAATAATTTGCTAGCACTATCTTGATTGATGGCAATTTCTAAATATCCTGCCGCATTAAAAACTGCAACCATTCCTCCAGGTTCTACCTGATTGTATTGTTCTTTAATCTCATCCAACGAATGTTGTAATTTTCGAGTAACAATTTCAAACTTCCGATCTTTACGTTGCGCTATAAAAAGATGCTTCTGAATATTCGTAACAACATTTCCAAAATCATCAATATATAATACGACTCCACGAATTACTTCTTCCTCAATTACTGGTCTGAATATCGATTTTTCCTCAAATACACTCGGACGAGGTCCCAATTCGTAAACATTATTTCCTGTTAAAAGATGAGTACATGCATGTGCTACTGTTTCTAAATCATACCCAGGATTTGCTTGATCTACTGTTGAAACGATAACCATATCAACAGGTGTTTCATCAAAAATCAATGAAAATAATCCATCATTCACACCAATAAAATAATATCCATCCTTTTTAATTGCTAATAAATCAGCAACATTTGCAGTATAGGAATTTACTCCTATAAAATGTACCGTACCTGGAGGAAATTTCATGTAAGTACTTCTGAAAATAAAAGCAGCTTGTTGAATATTATGTCGTGAAACGTGATGCGATATATCAATTAAAGTAATATCTGGCATCGAACTATATAAAAGTCCCTTTAATGAACCCACGAAGTGATCGCGAGAACCCCAGTCAGTAGTTAAGGTTAAGAATGGCATTTCGAGTCCAAAAATACTTTAAAAACACTACTAGTTTTCAAATATGATGCTCCTTTGAATTAAAATGAGGTTATTTGTAGCATAATGCGCAATTCTAACGAGCAATCTATTGCTGAGGTAATTCAGAAAATGCTGAATACGTACCATTTAAAGGATGGACTAAATACTGTTGCCATAACTAATCTTTGGGAAAAATTAATGGGAAGTGCCATTCAGCATAGAACAACCTCCATAAATTTGAAAAATAAAGTATTAAATATTTATGTTGATTCTGCGGTTTTGCGTCAGGAACTTCAGTTTAAGCGAGAGGAAATTAAAAATGCAATGAATGCTGAGCTAAATGCAGATGTAATTTCAGAGGTTGTTATCAGATAATTTATGGCAAAATATAAACCAGGAGCGAATCGTTATACGAATTATGAAAAAGTAATTCTAGTTGCATTACTTATTTTCTTCCTTTCAATGTTGTTTATGTTTTTTGTGATTCCACGATTATAAAAATTGAAAATTTAATTGAATAGTTATCTCACTGAATTTTAAAAAATCCCTGAAGTGCATTACTTCAGGGATTTTCTTTTAATAAAATAATTTTTTAAAATCTCTCTAACTGCGAAAAATAGAAATTTCCCTCGATGTTAGAATTCTCATCACTATCAGAACCATGAACTGCGTTTGCCTCAATTGATTTAGCATAAAGTGCACGAATTGTTCCAGCCTCTGCTTTTGAGGGATCAGTAGCTCCAATAATTTTACGGAAATCTTCAACAGCATTATCTTTCTCTAATATTGCTGCAACAAT
>JAYVOC010000255.1:0-4973 GCA_043758125.1 Bacteroidota bacterium
CATGGACTCCTAATGCTAGCAATGAACGCTCTAGACCATACATCATTGGTTTACGTTTAAACGAGCCTTATGGCATCTACAACTTCAATAGTGATATCAGTATCTACCTCCGAGTACAAACTGCTACAGGAATCAATAACCCAGCTAAAACTGATACAAAATTCACTGTCTACCCTAATCCTACTAGTGATTATTTGATGTTGAATTTTGCTTCAAAAAGTAATAGTAATGGTCTATTAGAAATCCGTAATTTAGCAGGACAAATAATGAAATCTTACGAAGCTATAAAGGTTATAAATGGATTGAATGTTATTCAGGTAAAAGATTTAAATCTTAATGCTGGAATTTATATCGTGAATTTAATTCAGGATGGAAAAACATTAGGAATTTCAAAAGTAAATATCCGTTAATATTAATATTTGATACATTTTTTAAATGATCCTGCTCAATTAGAATTTTGGGCAGAATCATTTTTTTTACCCGTTATACTTTATCCAAATAGTAAAGTCCTTCTTATTTGATTTTTATATTAATCTTATTGATAAAACTTTTTTCATTCTTAGTTCATTCGTTGGAATATTTGGAATTACAATTATTAGAAATTGTTTAACGTTATGGTATTATAATTGGGCAATTTGGTAATTTTTGTAGTTGATAATAAGGATTTATAACTAGAGTAGTTTTTCTTTCCAATTATACTGATTTATCGAAAAAATGGAATAATCTTTGTCTGCGCAAAGCAAAATAACCAATAATCATGACCATAAAATTTCGAATACTCGGATTCTTTTTAATTACATTGATGCTTGCATCTTGTTCACCTAAAATTCCTTTTACACAAGCTATACGTGATCAATATAAACTTGATGCATCAGAATTAAAGCATATTCAATTTTACTTATCTGATCCAATAGTTTTAAGAAGAGGTGATAATAAAGAGAATCAGAAATCAACAGAAGAAGGAACTTTAGTAGTTAAGAGTGGTAAGGATTTAGAACAAGTTGTTTTTAAAGGAAATATTCCCGGCGCTGTATCTGAAATTGTAGATGGTCAAAAAATAACAGTTGCTTTTGAAGACGGTGCTGAAAAATATTTAGTATTTGGTAGTAGTGGCGATCGTAATGGTTATTATAAACTGCAAGCGTTACAATGGTCGGGGGAAAGAGGTAAAATTAATTATGGTGGGCAAACATATTATTCAAATCGTGGAAGTGATAAAGCAATATTGTTATTCAAAATGAAAAGCTTACGCGATGTAAAAGTAGATGAGAAAATTGTGAAAGGGAAAAAAATAAATTAAACTTTGATAAAAATATTTTAAAGCCTGAATACTTTTTAATGTATTCAGGCTTTTTCTTGAATGAATTTTTTGGTTTTTCTGATCATTAAAATACCATGTAATGCAATAGCAATTAAAATAACAATACTTCCGATGTAAAATCCTGTATTCAGCATTTTGTCTTCATGGAAAATTAAAATTGCTAGAATAATGCTATAAAGTGGTTCTAAATTTACAGATAAGTTCATGGTGAATGCATCCAATTTTTTCAAAGCATGAAGAGAGAGTGTGAATGCAAATGTTGTGCAGCAAACACTCAAAATCAGTAGGTAAACGAAATCCATTTTTTCTGGAATAACGAATGAGCTTTGATTAAAATAAAACCATCCTGGAAGCAGAATTGTTAGAATTAAAAATCCTGTCCCTAATTCGTAAAATGTTATTAATCCTGGATCATATTTTCCGCTAATTCGTTTATTAAGAACAGTAAATAATGCTGCTAAGAAAGCACTTATAAGCGATAATATAATTCCTCTTAAATAAAAATGTTGTACAGTAAATATGATATATATTCCTGCAATTACTGCTAGACCTAATAATATTTCAGACCATTTAGGTAACTTTCGATTTAGTAAAGGATTTAATAAAGCAGTAAATAATGCTACTGAAGAAAAACAACTTATTGCGATGGAAACATTGGAGGCTTTGATGGCTCCATAAAACGTAATCCAATGTAATGTAACAATACTACCAATTCCTGCAAACTGCAACAATTGTTTGAGAGGAAGAATTTTAAACTGTTTAATGTAAATCAGATAAGCGCATGTTGCTACGGCACTGAAAAACATTCTGTACCAAACTAGAAGTCCTTCATCAAGATGAATTGCTTTTCCTAATATCGCAGTGAACCCCCAAAGCACAATTGCTATGTGCATTTGGAAGTAAGCTTTACGCATAGCTTAAAAACGAAGCAAGTTTTCGTAAAGTTCTTTGGTAGGCAATCCCATCACATTGTAATACGAACCTTGTATATATTCAACGCCAATCATTCCAATCCATTCTTGAATGGCGTAAGCACCGGCTTTATCCATAGGTTGATATTTCTCAACATAATAGGTGATTTCCGCATCTCGTAAGGCCTTAAAAATCACATCTGTTTTTACAAAAAATGATTCCGATTTTTTTGCAGACATAATACACACTCCAGTAATCACCATGTGGCGACGACCTGATAACAATCGAAGCATTCGTTCAGCATCTTTTGCATCTGTTGGTTTTCCAAGTAATAAATCATCCACAGCCACAAGAGTATCAGCAGTTATTACAATACCACCATCATGTACATCCGTTTTATACGCTAGTGATTTCTTCCTTGCTAAAAACATAGCACTATCTTCTCTACGAAAGTGTGCTGGGAAATCTTCCTCAACTGGTTTAGACATTACTTCATACGCAATTCCAAACTCTTTAAAAAGATGTTCACGGCGTGGAGAACCTGAGCCTAAAATAACTCGAGTATCTTTAAATTTTTCTTGTAAGAGGTTCATAATATTTATTGAAATGAAAAATAAAATAGTAACATTGATATAACGCCTGTAAACATAATCATTTTTGTAATTATACTGACTCTTGCAAATGAATTTACGTTGTTCGCTTTATAAATCATAGGTATTAATACAAGTAAAGGAATTTCAACAGTGCAGAGCAAATAATAAAATGGAAATGGATTATTCCATTGCTCGCTCAACCATTGAATTCCACCAATCAAAAGTAATATAATGATAGTCAGTAGTATAGATAAAAATTTAGTAAATTTAATTCCAACTGAAACGGGAAGCGTTTTGCATCCACACTCATTGTCACCCTTAAAATCTTGTAAATCCTTTAACAGTTCACGAACTAAAGTTAGTAGAAATGCAAATCCAGTATATCCAGCTACCATACTTACAACAGCTGAATCTGCTAAAGCAAAAGGCTCTGGAATAATTACAATCCAAACAGAAAAGGCAGTTAGCATCGCTATTATTAGATTCCCAAGAAGTGGAATACATTTATATGACGTGGCATAGAAATATAAAAATCCGGCAATTACAAGATTAATTATTCCAATATATTTATATCCTTTTACAAACGATAAATAAAATCCACCTAAAACACCAATAAAGGTGAGGATCATATACAAATTATAAACAGAATCAAGTTGTAAATTTTTACCAATCAGTACTTTATCGGGCTTATTAATAGAATCGATTTCAACATCTTCTATATCGTTTATTAGGTATCCTCCGGCAGCAATAAAAACACAAGATAAAACGAGTATCAAAAACTCAAAAGGATTCATCAAAACAGATTTTCCTTGTAACAAAAGAATCGGCTGTATTAATGCATATCGCAAAAGAATTTGCATGATAAAAATCATCAATAAATTCGGCCAACGAATAATTTTTAGATAGTCCTTCATTTATTGCCAGTCGCCATTTAAGATAAGTACTTGCTCAAAAACGTCACGTACACATCCTTCACCACCATTTTTTTCTGAAACATAAATACAAGCATTTTTTACTTGATGCACAGCATCCGCAGGACAAGTTGGAACAGCACATTTTTCCATCACAATAAGATCTGGCATATCATCACCCATATAAAGTACTTGGTTCATTCCGACTTTATGTTTAATGAGTAAATTGTCAAGTAGTGAAAGTTTATTTTCTACATTTAAATATACTTCTTTTATTCCTAAATTTTCTAATCTTTTCTTAACACCTTCAGCATTACTTCCGCTGATTACAAAAATATGATAACCCTTTTTTGCAGCTAATTGTAATGCATAACCATCTTTAATATTCATCTTACGTAGCATAATACCATCTTGCAAAATATGCAGACTTCCATCTGTAAGTACACCATCAATATCGAGCACAAAGCAACGCACATTTCGAAGTTTTTCTTTAAAGTTTTCTGACATTGGATAAAATTTTAAGGTGCACAAAGATAGTTAATACCAATACTTGAATGGTAGAATGAAAAGTTGTGTGAATTTTGTTTTGCTTGCTATCTAATTAGCCTATAATTTTAGTGCTTGAACCAAACGAATGGCTTCAATAGCTTCTTTTACATCATGTACTCTCAAAATGGAAACACCTTTTTGCAAAGCGATTGTATTTAAAATAGTAGTCCCATTTAACGCATCGATTGCTTTAATTTCAAGTACTTTATTTATCATTGATTTGCGCGAGAAACCAACCATAATTGGACAGTCTAATTGTAGAAAATGTTCGAGATTGTTTAGCAACTGAAAATTTTGCACTACAGATTTTCCAAATCCAAAACCAGGATCTATAATAATATCAATAACTCCTGCTTTTCTCAATTTTATAATTCGCTTTTGTAATGACTTAAAAACATCTATAACTACATTTCCATATATCGGTTCTTTTTGCATTGTTTGAGGATTTCCTTGCATGTGCATGAGGATATATGGAACTTTTAATGCTGCTACTGTTTCGAACATCATATCATCAAAATCGCCACCTGAAATATCATTAATAATATGTACACCATTGATAATAGCTTGCTTTGCTACCTCCGAACGAAAAGTATCTACAGAGAGAATAGCATTTGGGAACTCTTGAGAAATAAATTGAATTGCTGGGATTAATCGTTTCAACTCTTCATTCACATTAATTTCTTCTGC
>JAYVOC010000256.1:0-6119 GCA_043758125.1 Bacteroidota bacterium
TCTTGCACAAAAACTAGGCGGTAAAGACGAAGGAGACAATTTGATTTTCGCTTGCAAAACTTGTAATAGTTCAAAAGGGAAAAAGGACTTAATGGAATGGATGAATTTTCGTGGAGAATTTCTGCCATTGATGATTATTCGCAGGTATTTAAAATTGACAATCGCATATTGCATTGACAAAGAACTTATGGACATAAAATTATTGGACATTGACAATCAAAATATTCCTTTTAAAATTGCATCAATTCCAACAACATTTCCGACACCAGATAAATTGAGGTTACTTTGACAAGCATTATAATTCTGACATCCCGACCATCGTAAAGCCATAAAACGTTGCTCCTAGTCGCTCATTTTATAGAGAGATCTACCCCGCCGATGCAAATACTAGGTTATCGTCTTGTTTTTTTACTTTTGCGTATGTTTAATAAAAATCGCTTACTCATTAGTCTCGTCTTACTATTCAGTTTTACAAAACTTTTTTCACAACAAGTAGCGAAAACATATTTTCAGCAAGAAGTAAATTATAAAATCGATGTGACCTTAAATGATAAAAACAATATGCTTCATGCATTTGAGGAAATCACTTATATCAATAATTCGCCTGACACGTTAAAAGAATTGTGGTTTCATTTATGGCCGAATGCATACAAGAACGATAGTACAGCACTTAGCAAGCAGATGATGGAAGATGGTGACACGAAATTATTTTTCGCTAAAGAAGAATCACGTGGTTATATTGATTCACTAAAATTTAAAGTAGATGGTGATGCTGTTAGATGGGAATTTCATCCGCAATATATTGATGTTTGTAAATTAATTTTAACGAACGCATTATTACCTGGAGCGAAAATAATTGTAACAACACCTTTTCGTGTTAAGATACCTTTAGCATTATTCTCGCGTTTAGGTCATACGGGACAAGCATACGGAATAACTCAATGGTACCCGAAGCCAGCAGTGTATGATAAATTTGGTTGGCATGCAATGCCCTATTTAAATCAAGGAGAATTTTATTCGGAGTTTGGATCGTTTGATGTGAATATCACTCTTCCGAAAAATTATATTGTTGGCGCGACTGGCGATTTACAAAATGAAGAGGAGCTAAAATGGATGACAGAAAAAGCTACTGAATCAACGCACATTACTGATTTCACAAATGACATGACTTTTCCTCCAAGCGATCATGAAACAAAAACTTTAGAATACAAACAAAATAATATTCATGATTTTGGATGGTTTGCAGATAAACGTTTTCAAATTTTAAAAGGAGAAGTGATACTTCCATCAACGAATAAAAAAATTACTACGTGGGCATTATTCACTAACAGCGAACCAAAAATTTGGAAGAATAGTATAGAGTATATGAATGATGCTTTAACGTATTATTCAAAATGGATTGGTGATTATCCTTATAAGCAATGTACAGCAGTTGATGGGACAATTGCAGCTGGTGCAGGAATGGAATATCCCAATTTTACAATTATTGGAACCTCTGGAAATGCTGTTGAATTAGAAATAGCAATTGTACATGAAATAGGACATAATTGGTTTTATGGAATGTTAGGAAGCAATGAACGCGATCATCCTTGGATGGATGAAGGGATAAATTCATTCTATGAAATGCGTTATGCGTTGACGAAATATCCACCAACACAATACAAAGGTTGGAATGAATTATATGGTTTTGGAAAACTTGGTGATATCATTGGAACAAGTAGAATTAATTATCGTGAAGCAACAGATTTACAATATAAATATGCTGCAAGTTCATATACGGATCAAGCTATTGAAGGAAAAGCGGTAGATTTCACAGAATCGAATTATGGTTCTATTGTTTATAAAAAAACAGGAAATGCTTTTGAACAACTTAAAGGATTTCTTGGTGATACATTGTTCGATACTTGTATGAAAGATTACTTTTTGAAATGGCAATATCATCATCCATATCCTGAAGATTTAGGAGCTATTTTTAAAAAAGATTGTGATAAAGATTTATCATGGTTCTTTAAAGATATGTTGCAAACGAATAAGAAACCTGATTTCGCTATTACAGAAATTTATCCAACAAATGATGGCTATAAAGTTAATATCAAAAACAAAGGTGACTTTGCAATGCCATTTACTGTGGGTGGAATCTTAAATAAAAAAGTTGTAGATAAACAATGGGTAATGCCAACTGGTGACAACACAAGCGTTACAATTCCTTGTAAGGATTGTGAAGCAATTGCAATAGATCCGAGTTATGAAACATTAGATTTTCATAGGGGAAATAATAAAATTCGTACACATGGTATATTAAAAAAGCTGGAGCGAATTACATTGAGTGTTCCTGTGCATTTAGAGTATCCTTCTAAATCATACATCTTTGCAATACCTGCAGTAGCTTACAATCAGTATAATAAATTTATGCTCGGTGCAGTTTTTCACAATACGTTTTTACCTTTTCGCAAATTAGAATACGAGATTGCACCATTGTATTCTTTTCACAATCATAAATTCGCAGGAGCAGGAGAAATAAATTATCATTTTTATCCAAATAATGGATTTTTATATTCAATAGTTCCAACTGTTCGTTACCGTAACTTCGCTTATGAAAATTCAGATTTTTTGAAATTAGATCAGCTACTTTCAAATGCCACTTTAAATTATCAACGTTGGGAGCCATTATTAACATTTAATATTCAACCTAAAAATTTACGTAGCAAAATTCGACAAAGTATTCAATTGAGTGCTGTATTTTTAACATTGGAAACGATAGATTATGTTCGGCAAAACACATTGAATTACGCTACCATTAACAAACATCAAACTGAATTTTACAGAGCTAAATACTTAATAAATGATTCACACAAATTAGATCCGTGGAGTATTGCGTTAAATTTGGAAGGCAATAGCGATTTTTCAAAAATATCGACAACCATAAATTATAAAATCAATTATCAAAACAGTACGAAGGGTGTATCATTTAGATTGTTTGGTGGATATATGTTTAAAGTAGATAATGAAAATGCGTATGGATTTTCGCTAAGTGAAAAGTCGGGATTAAAAGATTATGCGTTTGATGAATGGTATTTTGGTAGAACAGAAACTTCTGGATTATTTTCACATCAGATTGCTACAAGAGATGGAAATTTTAAAGCATACAATATATTAGGTTCCAATAAAAAATGGATTGCATCTTTAAATGTAAATGCAGATTTACCTTTCAAATTTCCGCTACAAATATTTGCAGATATTGGAACAAGTGAAGGATATAAAAATGATATTCCTGATGTTTATGATGCTAAAACAACATTCAGTTCAGATTTAGGAATTTGTTTATGCATTATTCCAAATACAATTGAAATCTATTTTCCATTGCTATTGACTAAAGAGATGAGAGCCATAAACGATTTTAATAATATAAAATTCGGAGATCAAATTCGCTTCCAATTTAATATTGCCAAAATGAATCCGCTAAAGATTCGTGATAAATTTCTCAATTAGCGATTAGTTCTATCAAATAACAATTAAGAAGATAAAGATCTATTGATTTTTAAGGATAAATTAAAAAATATGAATTTAGAAAGTAATAAAAAAATATATTTCATTAGTGATTTTCATCTTGGTGTTCCTGACTATGCAAAGAGTTTGGAGCGAGAGAAGAAAATTGTTCGATGGTTGGAAATGATTCAAAAAGATGCTCAAGTGCTCTATTTGATGGGAGATGTATTTGACTATTGGTTTGAATACAGTCATGCCGTGCCAAAAGGATATATTCGTTTACTTGGAAAACTTGCAGAATTAGCAGATAAAGGAATTGAATTGCATTATTTCACTGGCAACCATGACATGTGGGTATTCGATTATCTCCCAACAGAAATAGGTTTACAACTACATCGAGAACCTATTCAAAAAACATATAACGATAAGAAATTTTATCTTGGTCATGGAGATGGATTAGGACCGGGTGATCATGGTTACAAATTCATTAAAAAAGTATTTGCAAATCCAATGTCACAATGGTTATTCGCACGATTGCATCCTAACTTAGGCATCAGACTCATTAAATATTTTTCTAAGAAAAGTAGAATTGCTACTGGTGATACGGATGAAAAATTTTTAGGAGAAGAAAATGAATGGCTAGCAATTTATTCGAAAGAAATAATAGCAAAAGAACATTTCGATTATTTTATTTTCGGTCACCGGCATTTACCCTTGGATATACAAATTTCAAAAGAAAGTAGATATGTTAACTTAGGAGAGTGGATCAATCATCAGACGTATGCAGTTTTTGATGGCAAGGAATTAAGTTTACTGAAATTTGAAGAGTAAAATAATGTGGAATGGTTTTTTAAAATAATAAAATCATGAAATTTGACAAACAATTAAAATCATTCATATAATTCAATTATGCCACATATAGCCGTTATCTCATCGAGTGTACGTACAGGAAGAGTTAGTCACAGAGTGGCGTTGTACTTCAAACAGTTTATTGAAAGTAAAAATCTTGGTACTGCGGAGATATTAGATCTGCATGAGTACAATTTTCCAATATTCGAGGAGAGACTAAAGTTTCTTTCAACTCCCTCTCCTACTCTTTTGAATTATGCTTCAAAAGTTAAATCGGCAGACGGGATAATTATGGTTACACCAGAATACAACGGCGGATATCCAGCAAGTTTAAAGAATGCTATTGATGTTTTGTATGATGAATGGTATCATAAACCAGTAGCGATATCAACGGTTAGCAATGGAATTTTTGGTGGTACGCAAGTTATTACATCATTACAATTTAGTTTGTTCAAAATTAGAGCAACCACAGTTACTGCGATGTTTCCTATTCCTAAGGCTCAAGATGCATTTAACGAAGCAGGAGAGGCCGTCGACAAGGATGCGGTTGACAAAAGAGCTACAGCCTTTGTTAATGAACTATTAGATTGTATTAGGAAGAATAGTAAATGATTTTGAGAATATTATTATTTGAAGAGTTTTAAAGTAATAAAATCGAATTTAAGGTTCATATAAGTAGTCATTACTTTTTTTGAATTTACAAAATTTGTTGTAAAGACTGGTCGTTTAGCAATCTATTTCAAGAATAGTTAAACCGAAATCATTTACACGTAATTTAAGTTAAAAATATTAAATATCATTCTATATTGAGTTTAGTAAAGCAATAATATCACTACCATACTTTTCAATTTTATTTGGTCCAAGTCCTTTGATATTTAATAGCTCATCGTTCGACTTTGGATTTGCTCTAGAAACATTAATAAGTGTAGCATTACTCGTTACCATATATCCTGGTAAATTTAGTCGAGTAGCGATATCGTTGCGCCATAATTTTAAGGATTCTAATCTTGCAATTTCTTGTATTGATAAAGGGATTTCCATTTCTTCTACATCTTTGAAATTTGCAGATTTCCTATTTTGTGATAGTACAGGAAGTTTACCATCTAATGGACTAATAAATTTCTTCTCTCGAAATTTTTCGTGCGTTAATTCTGATTCTTCATAATATAAAAATACCGACCAATATTTAGGTTCTGACTGTACTAATTCAGTAGCCGATTTCTTAAGCGTAATTGATTCTAAAAAATCATTTAGCGAGTCTTGATCAGATTGCAAAAATTGTTCGGTCAAGCGAATTTGAAACACCTTTGTCTTCATTTTAATTGAGTTTAGATTTTAATGAGATTATAAATTATACTTGACAAAAGTAAAAGCAACAATCGAAGCTACCCATTTTCAAATACTTTTAGTCGACTATAAACGTTTAACAGAAAATAATCATTTTGATAAATTAGGTTGTTCCATCATTAATTCATCCGCTAAGAACAATCCTTCTGGTAGATTTACGATTGACGTTGCTCTTGTAACAGCAACATAGAGTAAATTTATTTCTTCAATTAATTTTGATTTCATATTCTCAGTTAAATTCTTATCAAGAGAAAATCGAATAATTTTAACTTCAGTTATAAAATCATTTGTTAAAGTAACTTCATCATATTCCATACCTTTTGATTTATGTACTGTTTAAAAAATCATATCAGCATCCACTTTATTATTCGTTTTCAAATGAGCTTCCTTAATTTTATTTATAAAAACTGGTAAGTTCTGGCCATATTTCTTTACAA
>JAYVOC010000257.1:0-11444 GCA_043758125.1 Bacteroidota bacterium
CCGAAGTATGCATTGGTAGGAATCACAATTTTAAATAAGCGATCAACAATTGTTGCTACACCTTTAAAATGTCCCGGACGAAATTCTCCTTCCATAGTATTTTCCAGTGAACCAAAATTTAGTTCTAAAAGTTTCGGATCGTCAAGATACATTTCATCAACAGTAGGAATAAAAATATATTGACAATTAATACTTTCGAGCAATTGAATATCCTTCTCTTCCATGTGAGGATATTTTTGAAAGTCAGAAAGGTTATTGAACTGTGTTGGATTCACAAAAATGCTACAAACTACTACGTCATTTTCTGCTAACGCACGAAGAACAAGCGAACGATGACCTTCATGTAAAGCACCCATCGTAGGAACAAAACCAATTGTTTTACCCGCAGCACGTTCTTTTTCAAGAGCATTTCTGAGATCGTTGACTTTGGTGAAAATCTGGATTTTCAAGAAGTAAATTTTGCAGTTACTAGATTATTTTCACAAAACTACATTATAATTAATCTGCCCGGAAGAAGTCGTTGACTTATTTGCAAAAAAATTCGCAGGATCATGAGATCCCGCGAATTAAATTTACGACAAACGAATAATAAAAAGTAAAAATTATGCTTTTATCAGTTTTTTTGTAATCAGCTTACCCGAAGTTCCTACACGGAGAAAATAAATTCCGGATGGCCAGGAAGTGGCATCAATAATAAAATGATTGTTTTCGATTTCAACATTCAACATCAGTTTTCCTAAAATATTATAAATTTCTAGGGCTGAACCTGGATCAGCAGATTCAATAGTAAATTTATCTTTTGAAGGATTAGGGTAAATGCTAAGTGGATGATTTTTATTTTCAGGAAGGCTAACAAGAGTAGTAATATAATTAGTCACTGTATTTGTAATGACAGGACTATTATAATCAAAATAAATATTCGCAGTATTATTGATAGATGTTCCGACGGCAAGATTATCCTTTGCTTTTATTCTGTATTGCAAGTATCCATGACTATGAATTTCATCAGAGGTGCTATCGGGTAAATTAATATTACGGAAAGTAAATGTTCCGATACCCGACTGTGAAATTTCGACATTTGCAAAATGACTACTTGTTAACAGTTGGAAAGTATTATAATCAAGGTTGGCATCAAGCGTATCAATAACTACAATTTTTTCTGCAGCAGCAGTGCCTGTATTTTGAAAACGAACAGTATATGTTAGCCATCTGTCACCAAATAAATACAAACTATCAGGAGGACTTACTGATTTATCATTCGGATCAAAGCTGCTTTTAATGGTGATATACTGAATGAAAGAATTGTTTGAAGGATTATTATCATTGTTAGGAAAAATAGTTGCCCACACAGTTGCAACACTGTTAATAGCAGCTGTTGTATCAACAAGAATTCTAAAATTAAAATCATTTGACCAATCGACTGTATTAAAATCAGCAATGTTATAGATGATCGTGTCACCATTAACTGACGAAGGAGTAAGTGCATTGGTATAAGGTCCGAAATAATTTATTGGTCCGGCAAGTACAATTCTAATAGTGCCACTGAGCGATGGGTTGCAATTCACGCCGTAAAATGTTGAGAGACCTCCTCCATTTATATAAATTGTGGCAAGATGGGCAGGAATGAATGGAGAATTATAAATGGAATTAATTCCAAGATCGAAACCAGGCTTACAGGTAAATGCAAAATCACGATTGATCTTAATAGAATCCAATGATGAAATAGTATCATCAAACGATGCAGATGATGGGCAACTGATCAAAAAGGGAAGATTGGCTGTATCGATTTCAGTTGTATAAATTCCGTTATGATCAGTATCAATTGAATAATTGCCAAATAATCCTGAGTACAATTGTTTAATTACAATTCCGTTTTCATATAATTTAATTTTAAAATTGCTGAGTGATACATCTCCTGAATTATACGTGCAATTATTATCAGCATCATGAAACACTTTTCCTAAAATATTGCCATAAGTTTTACAACCATTTGGATTGGAAAAATCACAGATAGGAATTGAATTTAAAGGTGGATTACTAAAGGAAACGGATTCAACATTTGGAAGACACCTGATGTTAGTGGAATCAAATTCAAGAAAATTTATATAGTTTAATTCAGGAAGACAATTAAGATTTTTATTGTAACTGACGTCAAGATTATCGAGTGAATCAGGTAGATCTGGGATGCTGGTGATATTATTATAATTGCAATATAATTGTTTTAAAGTAGCAGGTAACTGTGGTAAAAATGTTAGATTGTTTTCAGAGCAGAAAAGATAGACTAATGCAGGAGGAAGGGAAGGAAGCGCTGTTATATTGTTTCCAATACATTCTAGGCTGTTAAGTGATAATGGCAATGAAGGCAATGACGTTAAATGATTGTAGCTACAGTATAGAGAATTTAAAGAAGGTGGCAAAGATGGAAGAGCGGTGAGATTACATCTTAAAAACAATGAATTTAGTCCTGTAGGAAATACAGGTAATGTAAAAACACTATCTGTTTCAAGATTGAGGCTGATAAGTCCTGATGGTAATGCGGGAAGTGGTAAAAGAGAAACCGTTTGAATACCTAACTTTTGCAAAGAGGCTGGCAGCGAAGTAATCGAAGTAAGAGGATTTTGTGAGCAGCTTAAATTGATCAGTAAAGGAGGAAGAACGGAAATCGTTCCTAAATTGTTAGTGTCAATATCAAGTGTTATCAGGTTGGTAAAAGCTTCGATTCCCTGCAAGTTTTGAATACCATAATTTGCCAGATAAAGGTTTGTACAATTTATTACAAGGCTACAGGTAGAATCAATGCTGCTGCCAGTAAAGCAAGATCCGAATCCAAGATCTACCAGTGCCGATCTCAATCCTGCATCAGGAATAGGAACAAGTTGTGCCTTTACATTTATTGTAGATCCTGCCAATAATAAAAGCAATATTAGTTTTCTGAAAAAACTTGAAGAGGGATTTGTTTTCATAGCGATTTTATTTATTCTGTGAAAAGTAGAGTAATATATTATATCTCATAATTTAAATTTTGTTTGATCTATACATATCCGAACATCAATTTAAATCAGATTAAATTGATAAGTTACTCATTACCAATTTAAATTTAAGACAAATAAAACCACATTTAAACAGGTCATAACTGGAAAAGTAACATGATCAGTGTCAAAATAATTAAGTAAAATTGAATGCTTAAAAAGATGCTAAAGAAAAACAATCAAGAGTAAAAAGATTGGTTCTATTACTTATTTAAAATTCATTTTTTCGCGCCATAATTCATTAAAAGATTTCGCAGCAATTGTTGGCATCACACGTGATTGATCCTTTGATTTATAAAGATTTTCCATGATATATTTTCCTGCACGAATTCCTTTCCAATTCATGATGTCACGTTTTAACATTGCTTTTTTCCAGAAGAAATAAAACCATTTTTCTGAACGCGTATTAATTCCTTGATCAACAAATAATTTACGATTTTGTAAAAGTAATCGTGGCAAATCAATTTTTACAGGACAAACTTCTCTGCATGATCCACATAAAGTAGATGCATGACTTAGATGTTGGTTCGCTTCCATGTCTTGCTGAAGTGGCGTTGTAACAGCAGCTATTGGACTAGGAAAATCTGCGGGGCCGGCAGAACGATAAACAGGACAAGCATATTGGCAAGCACCACATTTAATACAACTCATTGCTTGTCGTTGTATTTCGTGTCCTAAAACATTTGATCGTCCGTTATCTAATAATATTACATAAAGTTCTTCTGGTCCGTCTAATTCTTCTGTTTGTTTTGGGCCAGTAATAATTGTATTGTAGGCAGTTAATTCCTGACCAGTTCCATAAGTACTTAAGAGTGGTAAAAAGAGATCGAGATCGGCTAATGAAGGAAGTAATTTTTCAATACCTGCAATCACAATATGGATTTTTGGTAATGATGCTGTGAGTTGTGCATTGCCCTCATTTTCCATTATCACAATTGAACCAGGATCCGCAATTAGGAAATTGGCGCCAGTAATTCCTGCTCCAGCAGATAAAAATTCGCTGCGCAATTCTTTACGGATATACGCTACCAATTCTTCAGGATCAGCATTTTCTTTTACGCCAAATTTTTTATGAAATAAGTCTGCAATTTCAGCAATGGGTTTGTGCAAAGCAGGAAGCACCATGTGAGAGCCTTCATCACCAAATTGTTGAAGAATATAATCTCCTGTATCCGTTTCAACCGATTTAAAGCCTTCATGATTTAATCTATCATGCAAACCTATTTCAACCGATGTTTGACTCTTAGACTTTAAAACAGTTTTATTTGATGATCGTTTTAAGATCGTCAAGATTTCCTCTAAAGCGTCTGAAATATCCTGTGCCCAAATTACTTTTCCACCAGATTTTATAAAATTAGCTTCAAATTCAATCAGGTATTTATCTAGATTTTCGATAGTTTTCCAGCGCGTAAAAGCAGCTCTTTCACGAGCCGTTTCGAGATTAGAAAACTGACGCACTCCACTCTTGAAAACTTCCTGATACTGCAATGCAGCATTGTTGACTCTCTCGGGCCAAGAATCTCCCTTCAAGGGCTCAGAAACAGTAGTTTTTTCTTTCAACACTTCAGCTATCATACGAGAGTACAAACCTAGTGGAGATTCTGCTAAGAAACAATAAAAAGATTGCTATAAGAAAACTCGTTATTACTATTCCACCTCCACTATCAAATCATCCGACTCCACTAAAGTTCCACCACTAAGTTCAATCGATCTTATTTTTAAATCGCGAGAAGCAGTAATCGTTGTTTCCATTTTCATTGCTTCAATGGTAAAGAGTGGTGCATTACGTTTTACAACTTCTCCAGCTTTCACAAAAATTTTACTTAACATCCCTTGCAATGGTGTTCCAATTTGATTATCGCCAGATGCTTTTTTATGACTCACTTTTTTAACCGCCGCTTTCTTATCAAGTACATCAATAGATCGCGTTTGACCATTCAATCGGAAGTAAACCGAACGATGCCCGATCTCATCTACTTCACCAACATAAAGTAAACGAATAAGAATATTTTTTCCTCGACCAATCTCAACAAGAATTTCATGATTGTTTTGCATACCAAAAAAGAATGCAGGAGTAGGAACTTGACTAACATCACCAAATTGTTTTTGAAAGGCATGATATTCTTCGAAAACTTTTGGATAAAATTTCCACGATAAAAAGTCAAGCGAACTTACAGTATCACCATATCGAACTTTAAAATCTTTTAACTCTGCATCAAAGTTAACAGGTTGCAAATGTGCATTCGGTAAATCAGTATAAGCTTCTTCTTCTTTCAAAATTATTTTTTGCAATGCCTTTGGAAATCCACCATGCGGCTGACCAATATCTCCTTTGAAAAATGATTTTACTGATTCAGGAAAACTTAATACATCACCTCTACTTAAAACATCTTCTTTACTTAAATTATTACTCACCATATACAACGCCATATCACCAACAACTTTCGAACTTGGTGTTACTTTAACAATATCACCAAAGAGCATATTCACATCTTCGTATGCTTTTTTTATTTCTTCCATCTTATCACCTAAGCCTAATGAAGTTGCTTGTGGTTTTAAATTCGAATATTGTCCTCCAGGAATTTCATGATCATAAACTTGTGCTGTACCTGCCATCAATCCACTCTCAAAAGGATAATACCATTCACGAATTGTTTCCCAATAATTAGAGTGTTCGTTTAATGATTTTATATCAACATCTGATTCGTACGGAGTATTACGTAGTGATTCAACTAAACTATTAAAATTTGGTTGCGACGTTAATCCACTCATTGATGCTAATGCAACATCAACAACATCAACACCTGCTTCAATTGCTTTTAAATAAGTTGCGCATTGTACCGATGCTGTATCATGTGTATGAAGATGAATTGGAATAGAAATTACTTGCTTTAATTCTTTCACTAAAACCGCAGCGGCATACGGTTTTAATAATCCTGCCATATCTTTTATTCCAAGAATATGTGCGCCCATATCTTCCAATTCACGAGCGAGATCTAAATAATATTTTAAAGAATATTTAATTTTTTTAGGATCAAGGATGTCACCAGTATAACTGATACAAGCTTCTGCAATTCCTCCTGTTCTTTCTCGTACAGCATTAATGCTAACTGCCATACTTTTTGTCCAGTTTAAAGAATCAAATATTCTGAAGATATCAATTCCATTATTTGAACTTTCTTCAATAAATTTTTCAACTAAATTATTTGGATAAGCTGCATAACCAATGGCATTATTACCTCTGATCAACATTTGCAAACAAATATTTGGTATTGCTTCACGCAAAAGTTGTAAGCGTTTCCACGGACATTCATGCAAGAATCTTAATGCAACATCAAAGGTAGCACCGCCCCAAACTTCCATACTAAAAAGTTGTGGTTGATGTAACGCGAAGTTTCTTGCAACAGCTAACATATCCGTTGTACGCACACGTGTTGCGAGTAAACTCTGATGCGCGTCGCGATAAGTTGTATCTGTAAATTTAATCTTCTTCTCGGCTTTTAACCATTGTGAAAATTTTTCTGCACCTAATGAATCTAATAATTGTTTGGTGCCATTCGTTGGAATTTCATGTCGACTGTTAACTGGAATTCGTGCTGCTGAAAATATTTTTGTTCGATCAATTTTTGTTATGTCTGAGTTTCCATTTACTAAAACATCGGCTAAATACTTTAATACTTTAGTTCCACTATCTTGTTTTTTTCTGAAGTGAAAAAGTTCAGGATATTTTTCAATAAATTTTACTGTTGCTTTTCCTTCTTGAAAAACAGGATGTGTAATTACATTTTCAAGAAATGGAATATTTGTTTTTACTCCTCGAATACGAAACTCTAATAATGTACGATACATTCTTTTACTCGCACCTGATAATGTTCGTCCTTGCGCAGTAACTTTTGCAAGCATTGAATCGAAGAAAGGAGAAATTTTTACACCTTGATAAGAAGAACCTTCATCAATTCGAATTCCATAACCACCTGCATTTCTATAAGCAATTAAAGTTCCGTAGTCGGGCTTGAAATCATTTTCAGGATCTTCAGTTGTAATTCTACATTGAATAGCGAAACCACGACAAACAATATCTTCTTGTCGTAAAATATCAATAATTGGAGAGCGTAATGGTTCACCATCAGCAATTAATATTTGACTACGAACAATATCAATTCCTGTAACTTGTTCGGTAACCGTATGCTCCACTTGAACACGCGGATTGACTTCTATAAAGAAAATATTTTCATCACCATCCACTAAAAACTCTACTGTTCCTGCACAATCATATTTCACATGTCGAGCAATTCGTAATGCATAATCGTATAATTTATCTTTAGTATCCTGACGAAGTGATGGAGCGGGAGCAATCTCAACTACTTTTTGAAAACGACGTTGTACAGAACAATCGCGTTCAAAAAGATGAACAATATTTCCATGCTGATCACCTAAAATTTGTACTTCAATATGCTTTGGGTCATCAACAAATTTTTCAATAAAAATGGTATCATCACCAAAGGCATTCTTTGCTTCACTTTTTGCCTCATTAAATGCTTTTTCTAATCCCGATTCTTCACGAATAACTCTCATGCCTCTTCCACCACCACCAGCACTTGCTTTAAAAATAATTGGCAAACCAATTCTCATTGCCTCTTCAAGCATAATTAAAGAATTTGTTAATGCTTGTTTATTATCTTCAATAACAGGAACACCTACTAAGCGTGCAACTTTTTTACTTGCAACTTTATCTCCTAATTGTTCCATTACCTCTGGCGATGGACCAACAAAAACAATTCCTTCCTCTTTGCAGCGACGAGCAAACGTTACATTCTCAGAAAGGAATCCGTAGCCGGGATGAATTCCATCTACTTCATTTTCCTTTGCAACATTTATAATTTCTTCAATATCGAGATACGGTTTTAACGGTTCGTTTTCTTTTCCAATTTGATAGGATTCATCTGCTTTGTAACGATGCAAAGAATAGCGATCTTCGTACGTGTAAATAGCAAAAGTGCGTATGCCCAATTCGGTAGCAGCTCTTAATGCTCTGATAGCAATTTCTCCTCGGTTTGCAACTAGTAGTTTGTGAATTCGCTTCATTTGTAATCTTGTTTAATGGTGGTAAAGCACAAAATGGATTTTATAATTTTGAAAATTAAGTAGGATATTTCAGATATTCGTGTTTTATATCAGGTTAATGAAGATACTTGTTAAATATCATTTGTGAATACGTAAATTAACAAATTTGGTTGTTAAAAATAATAATTTATGAAGAGTATATCTGAAATTCTTTCTAAGCAAGTAAGCAGCTCTCTTCTTGGTCTATTTAGAGTGATGTTTGGAGGCTGTTTAGTTTATGAGATCTTCTATTATTTCAATATTGGTGTTATCGCTAAGGGATTAAAGGCTCCTGTGGTTTTATTCCCTTACGAAGGATTTGAATGGATTAAATTATTACCTGGTAAGGCACCAGAACTGCTATTGTTTTTAAGTTTAGTCTCAGCCTTCTGCATCATGCTTGGTGTTATATATAAATATGCCATCACTTTTTTCTTTCTCACGTTTACTTACTTTTTTATGCTCGATAAAGGATTTTATAATAATCATCTCTATTTATTCATTTTGCTTTGCGGATTGCTGATTTTTATGCCAGCAGATAGTTCGTATTCATTATCTAAAAAGAATAAAAAAACAACTGTTCCATACTGGACTATATTATTACTTCGCTTTCAACTTTTTGTAGTTTATTTTTATGGAGGTCTTGCTAAAATAAATCATGACTGGATAATTTTAAAAGAGCCAATCAAATCCATTTTTGCAACGCAAGGATATAGTTCACCAATGCTGATTAACTTTATTGCTTATGGGGGTTTAGCTTTCGATTTATTAATTGGATTTTTGTTGTGTTGGAAACCAACCCGAAAAATTGCAGTGCTAGCAGTACTAATGTTCAACTGTACTAATGCAGTTCTATTTCATGATATAGGTGTATTCCCATTTTTTATGATTGGCGCAACCATGTTGTTTTTTGAACCCGATTTTTTTGAAAAATGGTTTCCAATTGCTACATCAAATGATAAACAGAAAAAGAAGACTTTATCAATCAATGAAACTAGCACTTTAAATACATTACAGAAGGCACTTATAGGAACGTATGTTAGCATGCAATTGCTACTTCCCTTTAGATGTTTATTAATTACGTCGAATCCAAATTGGTATGGACCAGGGCAACGTTTTTCGTGGAGGATGAAAATTCAGAATAGAGTTGAGAAAGAGTTGAGTTATGCCATTTTTGATATGGATAGTAAAACGATTCTTACTTTCGATCCGCATACAGCTTTAACCGTTACACAAATTAATACCTTGATACAAGATCCACGAATGATACTTCGATTTGCCCAATTTTTAGGTGACGATGCGCATAAGAGGGAGATAAAAAATGTAAAAGTAAAGGCGAAAGTTTTGATAAGTTATAATGGTAGAACTCCTCAATTAATTATCGATCAAGATAAAGATCTTTTAACGGTAACAAATAAAGGAACAGATATACCAAAGTGGGTTTTGCCGTTAGCTGATGAATAGATTGTAACAATATAGTAAATGTTGTTTTCTAATTAATTGTTGCTTTATAAAAAGTAAAAAGTTAAATCAATTTGTTTTTCATACGAGTAATCAAAAAAGCCCATAATCATATCATGATAGCAGTGTGTTATGCAGTGTGGCAGAAAGAAATACTCTCTTAAAAAAATTGGTTGCAGCGCTGGCATGTAGCGGTTTTTAAGAGTGTATTTTTTTGTGGGCTGGCTTTTCAATTCTAAATAGTTTGTCGTCTTGCGATAATTTTACAGCAAAATATTCTTTCTTATTTATTTCGTCTGGGAGTTTGTCTTTAAGAATTGAAGCAACAAACTGAATGTTGTTTCTATTTACAAACTCTGCAATTTTTACCAACTGCTTATCATCCATTAGTTCCTTCTTGTCATTCAGTAAAAAATGTAAACAAGGAATATTTTCTTCGTCTGCGAATAGAGTGTATGCCAAATCAAAGCAAGAAATTTCTCCCTGCTTTTTGCCCGAACTCATATTAGCATTGAATGAACTGAACTTGTATAATCTTTGCCCCTTGGCATTTGTGGTGATGTCGTATTTGACTGCATATTGTTCGCCATAAAGTTCACTTGAAATTGAAGCAAAGTGTTTGTTGAATTTATTAAGTTGTGTTTTCACAACTTGCTCAAAACTGTCGCTAAAAAGTTCGGTATCAATTTCACTTAGTTGTTTGTTGAACTCTTTGATGTTGGATTCAACCTCACTCAACTGTTGAATGATGTTTTCAAACTCACCTTTCTTTCTATGTTTTTCAGTGAGTTCTCCAATTACTTTTTCAAGTTCCTCAAACGAATCACTTTTTGAAATTGCAGTTGCCAATCTTTTTTCATCAGCAAGTAATCGTTTCAGCGAACCATTATTTTCTGAAATAGATTTTTCAATTGCTGGTAATTCTTTGGTGATAAATTTCACCTTCTCTGCAATCATTGTGTTGTGAAACGCAACAAGGTCAGAGAATGATTTTTGAATTGTTGCTACTTTATTAGTTGCTTGTTCGTAAATAATTTCCAACTGTCGCAAGTCAATTTCCGACTTACTTGATTTAAGCTCTTCCTCGGCTTCCTTTATTAAGCCCTTACGAATATTCAATTTACCAATACTTGAACTCAACTTATTGACTTGGTATTTTACCTCGTTAAGCTTATCTAAATCCTTTTCAAAGTTTTCGTTTAGGTTGAAACTGCTCTTCTTTTTATTCAGTTCTTCAATGTCGTTGTTGATTAATGCCAATGCTGTTTCATAAGCAGTTTTTGTCTGATTTTTTTCAAGGCGGCTTCTGTAAGTATCTTCTTGCTTTAATCTTGCTAAAATTTCCTGCTTGCTATTACCCTTAGTGAATTCACAACCGAAAAGAAAAAGATAAAGAGTTTCATACTCTGCATCAGAAGTGTAAGTGTCAAGCGTTTTAAGTGTGTTGTTAATGCTTTCGTCTTTGTATCTGATGTTGTGAGAAATTATTTGTCTGAAAGTTGGTTTGCTTGCAAGATGTTCAGGGAAAAGAATGCTGCCCAACCTTAAATCAAATTCTTCTTCAGTTAATGGGTCTCCATTGATAGTTCTGACAAGTTCCTTTCTCGCCAAAAAATTTCTTTCAATTACGATGTCTTCAGTTCCCTTGTCCAAGTCAGAAGTCATTACAAGCGTAATCAGAATTTTATTTTCAATCAGGTAATTTTTGACAAGTTTGTATTCCTGTTTTTTTGTTTCATGGTCAACATAGATGTGTTTAGGATTTGCACCCAAGCAAAAGTCAACCAATTTCAGAACGGTTGTTTTACCAACACTGTTGCCTGTGATTTGGTTTTCACTTTCATCAACAAT
>JAYVOC010000258.1:0-45317 GCA_043758125.1 Bacteroidota bacterium
TCTTTGAAGTATCTCACAAAGGAGCTGAACTTGCGGCAATGATTTATTACTTTTTTGGAACCTGTAAAATGAATGGCGTTAATCCTCAGAAATGGCTCACTGATGTTTTGATAAAAATCAATGACACTAGTTCCTCACAGTTTCACACTTTACTGCCGTATAACTGGAAAGATAACTCATTAGAGATTTTTTAATATCTTAGAATGTACTACAGCGAATACTTACGTTACAAAACAAAATCAAGATAAAAAAAAGCCCCAACATTGTTGGAGCTTTTCTTATTTTTTTATTAATTAATCTAATTTTATCCAAACTACATGAGCGGTTTTCTCTTCAGGAAAAATTGCTAAAGTTGCATATGTATTAGTTGATGCATTGTAGTCTGATGAACCTGGATTAATAAAAGTCGCTTCTTTTTTGTTTGCAGGTTTACCAAACATATAATCTTTGGTAATCTTTCCTCCTTTGTAAGTGTATTTTACACCCGTTGTTCCAGAAATACCAGTAATTGCACCTGCATCTTTATCATCTGGTTTCTCCATATTATCTAATCTATTATTGAAGAATAAGTAGCATCCGTTTTCCGTACTAATAAAATCAATTCCATAATACCAATCATTGTCAGCAACCGGAGTAAAACCACCGTTTACTTTTCTGCCCTTACTAGCGCTGTTATAGCAAAAAGGATCGTGATCTCCTTTTCTAAAAATATTTAAAGGAAATGCAGTAGACGAAACTTCTTTTCCTTCAGGTGACATTGTAACTAATGCAACGTCGCCGAACCTGCAACTTTCCACCATTGATGGCATACCGATACCTGAACTTCTAGTTACTTTTATAAGTTGCTGATAAAGGAAACTGATGTTTCCGTTTTTATCAACAAATGAACCTTCAAGCATTGGGGCAAAATCTTTTTTGTTCCCCATTTGTTTTTTATAGAAATTGTTTACCGAAGTAAAATCACTAACGTATGGATTTTCGAGTGCTAAAGAAGTTGGATTTATGTTTTGATTTACTTGTGCATTGTCAATGATCAAAATCATGTTAATCATGTCTTTTGGTTTATTGTAAACAAAAAAAGCTGATGCAGATTTATCATAGGTCGTGTATTGTAACTCCTTTTGAATAAAAGTTGTTTTTCCCTTATTCAATTGTGCAATATAATACCTCATATCTAAACCACCTGATTTTTTTGTATTAAAAGCACTTGTTCCAATTAAAACATAGTCAGCTCCGTGTACATAGCACGCAAGATATTTGGTAAACTTATATTTGTCGGTTGGTGTATTGTATTTTGCCTTGTTAATAATCTTATGGTCTGGTCCGTAATGGGAAATTTCAATACGATCTTTTGTTTCAGCTGTAGTAGTATTGTATTTAACTACTGCATAGTAATCACTTTCAGGATCTTTCTCTACTTTAAAAGTAGGTATGTCTGTATCTCCAAAGAACATTCCCATAGCAGCTCCCATTGAAATTTCGGGTAGTTTATCAATAACTTCTTCATTTTTTAGTTTGCCAGTGTTTCCATCAACAATTATCCGAAAAAATACTGGGATTTTTTTGTTTTCAGGTTCCGTTCCAATAACAAATACACAAAAATCTCCATTAATATCATACACACCTTCAATTTGTGCAAACCGTAAATGATCATTTGTTTTTACAAGATTTAATTTTCCTGATGAAATAATTTTATGTTTAGGATTATAAAGTGTGAAATTGGCGCCTTCTTTCTCGGTAATTTCAATAAGCCCAGTGTTATTGTTGCGTAGCTGAATTAATTTCGTCCAACCATCTGGCTCTTTGAAAGAATCACTTTTTTGTTGAGCCTGAGCTAAAAGTAGCCCTGTAAATAGAGCAAAAATTGAGCTCATTATTATTTTTTTCATTTGTAGTTTGTTAATTTTTTTGCTAAAAATAATCATAATTTTAATTAATTGGCTTGTCATTATTAGGGTTTTGGGGAATTTAAAGGCTTTTTGCACTTTAATAAGTATTTTTGCTTTATGAAACGACTGTTCTTAAGCCTAATTTTCCTTTTTCAAACATGTCATTTATTTCCGCAGCAAAATCTTAAACTAAATTATATACCGTTAAGTAGTTCCGGTATGCTTCCAAAAATTTTTTCTAAGGATGTCAGAGATATTGTGAATCTTGATATAAATAATATTGCAATAGAAGATACCAATAAGAAAATAAAATCGACTTATTTGATGTTGACAGATTATCAAATCGTACGAACTGCGAAAAGCGGAAAGACCCTTGTCAACGATGAAATAACAACTTATATTAACGAAATAGTTGATATTTTGTTAAAGGATCAGCCCGATCTCAGAAAAAAAATAAATGTTTTTACAGTAAAGTCTCATGATATTAATGCTCATTGCTTTGATAAAGGATATTTGTTTGTAGATGTTGGTTTGATCGCCTCAGCCCAAAGTGAAGGACAGGTCGCCGCAGTGTTGTCGCACGAGATCATGCACTATGTTAAGCAACACGTAATAACTGGATACATTCACAACGTGAAGCTTGAGGAAAGTCAAGAAGGAAAAACGGATTCGGAAAAGGCACTTGTAAAAGAGGAATGTAAATTCTCGAAGGAACAAGAAAGCGAAGCAGATATGGAAGGTTATAAGTTGTTAGAGAAAACCAAATATGATCTTCAAGATGCAAAAGAATTTTTTCTGGTTCTGCAAAACACTGAACTACCTTTTGAGTTAAAAGAATTTAATAAAAGTTATTTAGAAACTGAAAATTTCAAAATTCCCAATAAATATTTTTTAAAAGATGTTGCTCCAATAAAAGATAAGTCAGAAGAAGATGATACACTTAGTAGTCATCCAAATTGTGCTAAACGTAAATTAGCAATTGAGGAATACATTAAGGATAAAAGTACTGAGGGCAGATTAAAAAATATTCTCGGAGAACAACGTTTTAAATATATTAGAGATCTTTCAAGATTTGAAACATGCCGATTGCAGCTGAAGAACCGTAATTATGGAGCAGCTTTATATTCGTCGTACATCCTATTATCAAAATATCCCGAAAATTTATTCCTATCACAAACCATTTCGAAATGTTTGTATGGAATTTCACTTTATAAGGCAGGTTATTTAAGATATAACAGGGATTCATATCTCGATGGACCAATCCATTATCTGGAAGTAGAGAGTTATCCTCAACAGCTTTATTGTATGATTAACAAAATGCCAGATAACGAGTGGAATATTATGGCTTTGAATTATGCTTATCGTCAACATAAAAAATTCCCGAATGACAAAGTATTGAACATAGTTTCGGATAGTCTTTTTAGCATGATGTCCTTTACAAATTGCGATCTTCAAGGTTTTGAAATTACGGATGAAAAGATCGTTAATCTAAATCCAATCAAAGACACAACATCATACTACAAACAAGTGTTTAAAGATTTATTCGTTAATGATAGTGAATTCACAAAAAAGTTTCCGAAAACTGTCGGTGAGGAGATCGTTATTCCTTACACTCCAAAAAGTTACAAAGTAAAAAGACTTACAAAATACATTAAGGAATTTGATAAGATAAGTAAAGTGATGACGCTTGCTCCGTTTTATCTTGTATTTGATAAGGGAGTTGAAACAGATTATTTTGAGGCCGATGAACAGCAACAAAAATTGACAGAAGTTATTAAACAGTGCGCTAAGGATAAAGAATTGGGGATCGAATTGCTTGATCCAGCTACTATTGATTCGAGCGAGGTGAACAAGTTAAATGATCTTTCTGTTGTGAACGATTGGCTAAATGAACGCATGGATGGAAGAGACAATGAAAAGTCAAGGGTTCCGGTATTTTGTGTTGATGGGATCGATGATGTGATCAATCGCTATGGAACCCACCTCTTAAAAACTGGTTTTGTTTATTCAAAAAGAAAACCAAAAGAATATGTTTTTTATACTGTAATATATGATTTGAGGGAAAACAGAGAAGTATATGTGAAGCAGGAGCTTTTTAGTGGCGTGCCGACTGAAAATGAAATGAAAAATAAACTTCAGGCTTTGTTTAATGAATTGAAGTACGGAATAAAACAGAAATAGTAATTTTATTTTCAACTTATTAGCAATTAACGGATTTTAATAATCATTCTTAAAAAATTTATTTAAATTAATTTCAAGCTAGAGTAATCCAACTTATCATAATAAAAAAACGGTTCGAGAAAACAAAAATGCCAAACTCCTCTTTAGCTATTTCTCACTTTTGTAGAATTAAGAACAATACAATTTCTAAAGATTCTCAACTTCTTTTAAACTCGAAAGCCTCTCTTTTTCAGCAGTTTTCGGATGAAGCGTATCGCTTTTGCAAGGTAAATTATCCAAAATTTCACAAAATGGATAATCTCTCAAAATTGGCCTTTCTCAGCTCAGAATTTTTACTTCAAGAGTTTCCGATATCTAAAAATTATAATTCTTATAGAATTGGTGTTATTCTTTCGAATAAAAGTGCGAGTTTAGATACAGATCATAAATACTTTAACATGGTTAAAAAGGGAGTAGCCAGTCCCGCTGTTTTCGTATATTCGCTGCCTAGTATCATGCTTGGGGAAATTTGTATTAGAAACGGAATAAAAGGCGAGAATACTTTTTTTATTTCAGATACTTATGCTATTCAAGAACAGGTAGATTATATCAACAATCTTTTCACCTCAAATGTATTCGATGTTTGCATTGGTGGTTGGGTTGAATTGATTGAAGAAACGTATGAATCTTTCTTATTTCTTGTCGAAATATCAACAAATAATTCCAATCTAGCTTTTACTTCAGAAAACATAAAAAAAATATATCAAGATTCAATAAATGGATGATTTAAAAGTGCTTCTTAAAAAACAAATTGTTGAACAATTAAATCTTAAGGAAATTAAACCCGAAGATATTGGCGATGATCAACAATTGTTTGTTGAAGGTTTAGGCTTAGATTCAATAGATGTTCTCGAGTTAATAGTTTTACTTCAACAAGAATATGGAATTAAATTAGCGAATGCCGAGGAAGGTCCGAAAATTTTTCAATCAATTAACACAATTGCTGCTTTTATCGAGGCGAATAGGAAATAAAATAAATGAGTAAACCCGTTTATATTACTGGCCTTGGACTTATTTCAGCGATAGGAAACAATGTTTCGGAATCTTTACGTGCATTCGAACATCACGTGTCAGGTGTTGCCTCTGTTAAATATCTTCCAACACGATACAGTGATAAATTTCCGCTTGCTGAAGTAAAACTAAGCAATGAAGAACTCGCATTAAAAACAGGTCTCTCTCCTACTCTCAGCCGCACTATTTTGTTAAGTTTAATTGCAGCTAAAGAAGCCCTTGAACCTTTTCCAATAAAACAATTACAAGAATATAAGCTCGGTTTTATCTCTGCAAATACGGTTGGTGGAATGGATAAATCCGAAAATTTTTTCATCGATTATTTGCAAGATAATCAAAAGGGAAATCTACACGATATTATTAATCACGATTGTGGTAAGCCAACAGATTTCGTTGCAAAAGAACTAGGCTTAAAAGGATTTATAACAACCATTAGCACCGCATGTTCTTCCTCAGCAAATGCAATTATGCTTGGTAGCAGAATGATAAAAGCTGGGAAATTAGATATTGTTATTGCGGGTGGTGTTGATTCGTTAACGCGATTTACATTGAATGGATTTAATTCATTGATGATAGTGGATGATCAACAATGTAGACCACTAGATCAAACACGCAAAGGTTTGAACTTAGGTGAAGGTGCAGCCTATGTTGTTTTGATGAATGAAAAAATAGCTAAAGCATTTTCAGCTACTATTTTTTGTGAGTTAACTGGTTATTGTAACACGAATGATTCACATCATCAAACTGCACTTTCTGATGATGGAAATGGTCCATATCTCGCAATGCAAGGAGCATTAAAAATGAGTAAACTTACAGCATCCGATATTGATTATATCAACATGCATGGAACAGGAACTCAAAACAATGATGCTGCTGAAGGGAAAGCTGTAGAAAGAATTTTTCATCCAAATTATCCGAAATTAAGCTCTACAAAATCATTCACAGGACATACATTGGGAGCCTCTGGAGCTGTTGAAGCAGTATTCTCAAGTTTAGCAATTAAAGAAGGATTAATTTATCCAAACTTTAACTTTACCGAGGCTATAAATAATTTACATTTTAGTCCTGAAACAAAATATCAAAAAGGTTTATCACTTCATCATATCCTCTCCAATTCATTTGGGTTTGGTGGTAATTGTACTTCACTCATTTTTTCAAAAGTTTAATCATGAGTATTTACATCAACGGGATCGGAAATATATCAGCGCAAAATACGTTTGATAATAGCATTTTAAAAAACGGTATAGAAAAATTATCAGGCAACCGCTATTGCTGCATTGAACCCGACTACACTCAATTTATTGATGGAAAACAAATCAGGAGAATGAGTCGTGTAATAAAAATGGGTGTTGCATCATCAACACTCGCAATGCGTGATGCCGGATTAGAAAGTCCACAAGCAATCATTGTTGGAACTTCTTTGGGATGTATGGAAGACACTTATTCATTTCTTTCAAAGATGGTTCAGTACAAAGAAGAAATGTTAAGTCCAACGGCGTTTATTCACTCCACGCACAATTCGATTGCAGCACAAATTGCACTATTATTTCAATGCAAAGTGTACAACAGTACCTATGTTCATCGCAATATTTCTTTTGAGTCAGCATTACTTGATGCCATGTTACTTTTAGAAGAAGGTAGTATTGACAATGCATTGATTGGTGGTATTGATGAAATTACAAATACCAGCTTTGCAATCATGAATCGATTGGGTCATTTTAAAGATTCAGAAAAAGTAAATCAAGAAAATTTTTATTTTCCTGGGAAAGGTTCTGTTGCTGGAGAAGGTTCTGCATTTTTTGCTTTGGCGGCAAAACAATCAACAAATTCGTATGCCAAAATTCTATCAACACAAACATTATCATTTTGTGATCCAAATGAAATTACTGAAGCAGCGAAATCAATGTTATCCGAAAACGGAATTGACAAATTAGATTTATTACTTCAAGGAAATAATGGAGATATCGGCGATGATATTATTTTTAATGAATTTGCAGAATCAATTCAAATGAGTAAGTGTAAATTAAATTTTAAACATCTCTGTGGCGAGTATGCAACCGCTTCTGCATTTGGAATGTCGATAGCAGCTCAATTGTTGAGAAATGAGAATACAGCAGAAAAATTTGGATATGTGTTAACAGAAAAACCAAATTCGATTTTAATTCACAATCAATCGAATGGAATTCATCACTCGTTAACATTACTGACAGCATGTTAAATTTTAGAAATTCACTCTTGGTTTTTTTTGTAACTATTACGCTAATGTGTTATAAATATTATCATATTGAATTTTCAGTATGGTATTTTTTAATTCCAATTTTACTATTTAGCATCTTACTTTTTTACGGATCCTACTTTATACAATCCAATTTTTTTGTCAAAGCGCTTTGCAATTCAACATCACAGAAAAAAGAAATAGCGTTAAGCTTTGATGATGGTCCAGTAACGAGCACTAATCTGGTGCTAGATGTTTTAAAAAAGCACAATGTTCCTTCTGCCTTTTTTTGTATTGGAAAACGTATGACAGAAAATCCAGATATCTTAAAAAGAATTCACGAGGAAGGTCATGTAATTGGCAACCATAGTTTCACTCATCATGTATTATTTGATTTAATGTCGAAGAAGCAAATGAAGCTGGAACTTCAAGAAACAAATCATATTGCGAAAAATATAATTGGAGAAAATCTGAAAATGTTTCGCCCGCCTTATGGTGTAACTACTCCCGTTTTAGCAAAGGCAATTAAAGAAGAAGGATTCGAAACTATTGGCTGGAGTTTACGCACCTATGATACTATGATTGAAGATGGGCAAAAATTAATAAGCCAAATCACTTCTCAAATAAAAGCAGGAGATGTAATTCTCTTACACGACTCTCAAAAAGTGACCATTTCATCAATTGAAGAAATAATTAATGCAATACGGTTGAAGGGCTTTACCTTTGTTCGATTAGATCATCTTTTAAACATTAAAGCGTATGCTTAAGAAAATAATTTCTATAATTCTATTTATCACTTGTATCGTTTCGGCGCAAGCGCAAGTGCCCAAAGGCTTTAACTTGGTATCAAATGAAACAGAATTTCGTGAGAAACTTGTAGCGGCATCAAATTCAACGCAATCTATAAAAAGTAATTTTACTCAAGAGAAAAATCTTAATGTGCTTTCCGAAAAAATCACTTCGAAAGGAGAATTTCGATTTAAAAAACAGAATAAAATTCGAATGGAATATACTAGTCCGTTTAAATATTTGCTCATCATAAACGGCGATAAAATCACCATTAAAGATGATCAAAAAACAAATTCATTTTCATCAAAAAGCAATAAGTTATTTGCAGTAATCAATAATATAGTTTTGGATTGTGTTCAAGGAACAGCATTGGAGAATAAAGACTTTACCAAGAAAATTTACAAAACGGATAAAGAATATTTATTGATCTTATCCCCACAGAAAAAAGAATTAAAAGAATTCTTCAATAGCATTAACATTTACTTGGATGCGAAAGATTGCGCTGTCATTAAACTTGACATGGTTGAGTCGACTGGAGACAATACGCTAATCACATTTACAAATAAAGAATATAACGTTGCAATTCCTGATGCGGTATTTAACAATAATTAGTTTCATTATCTTGTCGATAGGATGCAGTAAATCACCTTATACCAGTCTGCAAAAATCAGATGCAGATAAATTATGTATTGCGAAATTTAAACCTCAATTCACCTCTATATTATACAATGCCAAAATCGATGTAGTTGGAAAACACTTAAGTGGATTATTACTCTTTAAAACGATGCCAGATAGCTCCATTCGAGTAGTATTCTCTAACGAAATGGGAGTCAAATTCTTCGATTTTGAATATAAAAATTCAGGATTCCAACCATTATATTGTATTAGACAATTAAATAATAAAATAGTAATACGACAATTAAAAGAAGACATCGGTTATTTATTTATGTATGATATTGATGTATCATCAGCATCCGTAAAACAAGATAATAATCAACAATACTTTGAGTTTGATGGCAAAAAAACAAAGACTTATTATATCACAGATTCAAAGTGTTTGAAATTGCTTCGTGTTGAAAATGCTACAAAAATAAAAAAGAAAATTATTATTGATTTAAGTGATTACAAATCAGGAATGCCTGACTCAGTCAACATAGCCCATCAATTATTTCAATTTAATATTAGTTTAAAGCAAATAGACAGATAATGTTAAAAGGAGATTTCTATAACGTCATTTCATCAAACATAAAAGATAATACATCTTTCAATAGCGTTTTAGATATTGATAAAACCCATGCTATTTTTAATGGTCATTTTCCTGATCTTCCAATAGTGCCAGGTGTTTGTATGATGCAAATAATCAAAGAACAACTAGAGGATCATCTTCAAAAGATTATAAAACTTCAATCTGCTTCAAACATAAAATTTCTATCATTAATAAATCCAGCAGAAAATACAGAGATAGAAGTCGATGTAAAATTTACAACAACAGAAGAAGGAACATATCTTACTGATGGCATTATTTCCGTTAAGGGAACACCCTATTTTAAATTAGTAAAAGCGATTTACAAATAAATGGAACCGTTATCGCAAATTGCGCAAAGGTTTAATCAACACAAAATTTGTGTGTTGATTCCTACGTACAACAATGCGAAAACACTAAGCAAAATCATTGAAGATGTTCTAAAATACACTAGGAATGTAATTGTATTGAATGATGGTTCTACAGATGATACAAGTAACATTTTATCAAGCTTCACCGAACTCACAACAGTTAGTTATTCAAAAAATATTGGTAAAGGTTGGGCGCTAAGGAAAGGATTTAATTTTGCATTAGAACAAGGCTACGATTATGCAATAACAATTGATTCGGATGGACAACATTTTGCTAGTGATCTTCCTAAATTCATCGACAAACTAGAAGAAATTGGGCCATCGCTTATCATTGGAGCACGTAATATGAATCAATCATCGGTTCCGAGTAAGAGTACTACAGGTTTAAAGATTTCTAATTTTTGGTTCAATATTGAAACTGGATTATCAGCTCCAGATACACAATCTGGTTACAGATTATTTCCATTACAACTCTTAAAGGATATTAAATTTTATACTAAGAAATTCGAATTCGAGATTGAAGTAATTGTGAAAGCATCATGGAGAGGAATTAAAATTGATTCTGTTCCCGTTACCGTTTATTATGCTCCAAGTGAAGTAAGAGTCTCGCACTTTCGACCATTCACCGATTTTACGCGAGTAGGAATATTACATACGATCCTCGTTACAATTACATTTCTTTACATAAACCCAAGAAATTTTTTTCGTAAACTTTTTGATCCTGCCTCCTACCATGATCTTAAAAGGCAAATGTTCAATCCCAAAGAATCTAAATCACTTATTGCATCTTCTGTAGCTTTTGGTATTTTTATGGGAATTATTCCGCTTTGGGGCTTCCAACTTATTATTGGCATTTCACTCGCCATTGCATTCCGATTAAATAAAGCACTTGTTATTATTGCAGCAAATATTAGTATTCCTCCAATGATTCCATTCATAATTTTAATGAGTTATAAAATGGGCGCAGTGTTACTTGGAAACAATGCTACTTCATTGCATTTGAACAAATCATATTCATTAGCATCAACACATATAAATTTCCTTCAATATGTTTATGGAAGTATTACACTTGCCGTCGTGGCTGCAATAGTATTCGGAATAGGAACTTATTTGTTTCTTTCATTATTTAGAAAGTCAAATCAAGAAAAACTATGAGCAAATTTTTCCTTAGCATTTTTATTTTCTTTGAAAAAAGAAAATACTTTTTGTATTTAGTGATGGTAATATCATTAGCTACATTATTATTTTTCTCATCAAAAGTAAAGTTGCAAGAAAATTTTTTGCAAATGCTTCCTGAGGATAAAAATACTGAACAACTAAAACATTTTCTTGAAAATTCTAAATTCTCAGATAGAATTATTATTTGCGTTTCCTCTAAAGATACTTTAAAAGCTGCTGAGCCTGAAAAATTAGTGTCACTGGCGGATTCATTTGCTCAGCAACTAAAAAATAAATTCCCGGAATACATTGAGTCAATAAATTATCAAGCAGAAGATAGTAGTATTACTTCATTGCTGAGTGTAATCGATAATAATTTACCGCTATTTTTAGATAACAAAGACTACCTGTCGATTGATTCATTGATAACGCAACAGGGAATTCACAATAAAATTGAATACAACTATCACACGTTAGTTGGTCCGGCAGGAATTGGATTGAAAAAATTTATTATTCAAGATCCATTAGGATTAAATTTTTTAGCGTATAAAAAGTTAGATCGATTTAGACCTGATGAACAATTAGAATTATACGAACAGCATTTTGTAACGAAAAATAAATTCAATCTGCTGATGTTCATCACACCAAAATTTCCTTCCAAGGAAACAACAAAGAATGCGACTTTCTTTACAAAGGTGGATGAACTTATTGCAAAAGGTAGATCGCAAAATAAAGATTTTAATATTGTTTATTTCGGGGCTCCCGTTGTTGCATCTGGCAATGCGGAACAGATTCGTAAGGATACACTACTCACAGTATCGTTAACGATAATTATTTTAGTATTGGCAATGACCTTGTTTTTTCGCAAACTGTCGGCACCGATTCTAATTCTAATTCCTGTAGCTTATGGAGGATTATTTGCGCTATCATGTATCTATTTTGTTCAAGGAAGCATCTCTGTAATTTCACTTGGAGCAGGGTCACTCATTTTAGGTATCGCCATCAATTATTCATTGCATTTCTTAACTCATTATAGATACCATCCATCGATTCGTGATGTGATAAAAGATCTATCTTTCCCAATGACAATTGGTAGTTTAACGACTATAGGTGGGTTTTTATGTTTGCAATATGTAAAAGCACCAGTATTACGTGACTTAGGATTATTTGCTGCATTGAGTTTAACTGGAGCTGCATTGGCTACACTAATCTTTCTTCCACATCTTATTAAACCTAATAAATCGATTGTTCATGAAATAGAAGAAATCAAAAATCCCTTTTATAATAATTTATTAAAGCGTTTACCTGGCAATAAATATTTGCTTTGGTCATTCGTGATTCTAACTCCAATTTTTCTTTATTTTGCTTATGATGTAAAGTTTGAAACCGATATGTATAAAATTAATTACATGTCGAAGCAAACAAAAATTGCAGAAGCAGTTGTAAATAATGTTAGTTCATTTTATCAGAAATCTGTTTTTCAAATAACTAAAGGAAATACATTAGAAGAAGCGCTAATTCAAAATGAAAAGTCGTTGCCTTTGCTAGACAGCATGAAAGCGGAAGGAAAAATAAAATCCTTTACAAATGTATCAGTCTTGCTCCCATCAGATCAAGAGCAAAAAAGAAGAATTGATAAATGGAATGCCTACTGGACAACATCAAAGAAAAGTGACGTTTATAATTCACTAGTTGCAGAAGGAAGTATTGTAAAATTTAAACCAATTACATTCCTTCCATTTAAAACAGCTACAGAAAAGCAATATTCCATTCTATCAAAAGATGATTCACAAATTTTAAAGGATGCATTTCTGAAAAACTTTATTGAAGAAAAAAATGGTTCTTACTCATTAATTGGATTAATAAAAACCACACCCGAATATGTAGGTGATATTTATAAGAAATTTGCTGCAATACCAAGCTCTATAGTATTCGACAGACAATACATCACCGATAAGCTAATGGGTATTGTTAGTAACGATTTCAATTTTATCACATTATGGACTTCCCTCCTAGTTTTTGTTGCTTTGTTATTGGTATATGGAAGAATTGAGTTAGCATTGATCACCTTTATACCAATGGTAGTTACATGGATTTGGATACTGGGACTAATGGCAATAATTGGAATAAAATTTAATATCGTAAATATTGTTTTGTCAACTTTAATATTTGCTTTAGGTGATGACTTTTGCATCTTTACAACTGATGGTTTACAACAAGAATATGCAAAGAAAGTAACGAAATTAAATTCCATCTCCACTTCTATTTCACTTTCAGCCATCACAACAATTGTTGGACTTGGTGTTTTAATTTTCGCAAAGCATCCCGCGTTAAATTCAATAGCGCTAGTATCGATCATTGGAATCTTTTCGGTTTGGATAATTTCTCAAACATTACAACCTGTTCTCTTCAAGTTGCTAATAACAAATCCTACTGATAAAAAACATGAACCTTATACATTTTTAAATATTCTAAAGTCAACATTTGCATTTAGCTATTTTATTTTCGGATCAATACTTATTGGCATTCTTGGGGTTGTAATCCTAAAATTATTTCCAAGGAAAATGTCAACTAAGAAAAATATTTATCATTGGGGTTTAAGCAATTTTGCAAAGTCAATGATTTATATCATGGGAAATGTAAAAAAACAAATCATCAATGATCGAAATGAAGACTTTTCTAAACCTGCTGTGATCATTGCAAATCATTCTTCGTTTCTGGATATTTTGGTTTTGGTTATGTTAAACCCAAAACTTATTCTACTAACCAACAAATGGGTTTACAATTCTCCAGTTTTTGGGTTAGCTGTTCGTTTAGCAGAATATTATCCTGTTGCAGATGGTGCAGAAAATGTAATTGATAAATTATCTTCAAAAGTTGCTGAAGGATATTCTATCGTTGTTTTCCCTGAAGGAACGAGATCAATAGATGGAGTTATTGCGCGATTTCACAAAGGTGCATTTTATCTTGCTGACCATCTGAAATTAGATATACTCCCAATTATAATTCATGGGGCTAATTATACAATGACGAAAGGGTTTTTCTATCTTAAAAATGGAACACTCACACTTAAATTTTTACCACGTATTACTTTTGATGATAAAAGTTTTGGAGATACTTATTCAGAACGGGCAAAATTTATAGGCAGGTATTTTCGTCAAGAACATAAAATATTAAGTAACGAAATTGAAACTCCAAGATATTTTAGAAGTCAACTTTTTAGTAATTATCTCTTTAAAGGTGCCGTATTGGAATGGTACATGAAAATAAAAGTAAGCATGGAGAAAAATTACCTTCTCTTTGATCAAACATTACCAAAAGAAGGTAAAATTCTTGACATCGGATGTGGATATGGTTTTCTTGCCTACATGATGGGATACACTTCTAAAAATAGAGAAATTTTAGGAATAGACTATGATACCGATAAAATTGAAATCGCACAAAATGGATATCTAAAAGGCAATAATGTGCAATTTGAACAAGCAAATGCCTTAGAATTTCAATTCATGCAATATGATGCAATCGTGCTGAGTGATGTACTCCACTATCTTCCAACAAAGGACCAAATACAGCTATTAGAGAACTGCATAAACAGTATCCCAACTAATGGGATGATTATGATTCGAGATGGCATTAAAGAACTCGAAAAACGTCATAAATGGACCAAGCTTTCTGAGGTATTTTCCACTCAGATTCTTGGGTTTAACAAGACTGGAAGTAATGATCTTACATTCCTCTCTTCAAAATTAATTTATGACTTCGCATCAAAACATAATTTACAATTATCCACGATTGATAATTCAGTAGTTACTTCAAATGTTATTTTTGTACTCAAGAAGAAATAAAATCTGTGAAGGATAAAAAAGTCATAATTGTAGGAAGTGGAATCGGAGGACTCGTTTGCGGTGCAATCTTGGCCATCGAAGGTCACGACGTTACTGTTCTCGAAATGAATCGTCAGATTGGAGGAAACTTACAAACTTATGCACGTGACAAACATGTTTTTGACTCAGGAGTACATTATATTGGTGGTTTAGAGAAAGGGCAAAATCTCTACAAAATATTTAAGTACCTCAACATCATCGATAAATTAAAAATGGAAAAGCTTGATGAAAAAGCTTTCGATAAAATTCATTTTTATACAGATGAAAAAGAATATTCTTACTCACAAGGATATGATCTTTTTAGTAAATCTTTATTAGAAGCATTTCCAAATGAAAAAGAAGCAATCGATAAATATTGTTTTACACTTCAAGATGTTTGTGAGAAATTCCCTCTGTATAATCTTCGTCAAGGGGATTACATGGAGAAATCAATTTACTTAGAGATTGACACCAAAACTTTTATTGAATCATTAACAGAAAATAAACGGCTACAAAATGTGCTAGGTGGAAATAATCCACTTTATGCAGGCATTGGTGATAAAACACCTATTTATGTACATGCCCTTGTTGTGAATAGTTATATTGAAAGTTCATATCGTTTAGTTAATGGTGGATCACAAATTGCAAAATTGTTAAGCAAGATTATTACGAATAATGGTGGTATCATTAAGAATAGAACGGAGATAAAGAAGTTTGTTGTTGAAAATAATCGCGTTGCCTTTGCAGAAGCGGCCGATGGTAAACGTTTTGAAGGAGACTATTTTATTTCTAATATTCATCCAGCAAAAACACTTCAGCTTGCAGAAACTGAATTTATTCGCCCCGCTTATCGAAATAGAATTAATGGCTTAGAAAATTCCGTTTCAGCATTTATCATCAACATCACATTAAAACCTGGACAGTACAAATATGTGAATACTAATTATTATTGTTATCTCGAAGATGATGTTTGGAATAGCATGGAATATACAAATGAAACATGGCCATTATCGTATGCGCTTTTCTTTTCAGGAATGCCAAAACAAACTGAATTTGCAGAAGGAATGACCATCATGGCCTACATGAAATTTAGTGAAGTTGAAGAATGGAAAAATACATTTAACACCGTAGGAAAGCCTAGTGATCGAGGACCAGAATATGATGCATTTAAAAAACGTAAAGCAGAAAAACTTTTAGATGTTGTGGAAGTAAAATTTCCAGGACTGAAAGCTGCAATGTTAAATTATTATACTTCCACTCCACTTACTTTTCGAGATTATATGGGTACTGATGATGGATCAATTTATGGAATTGCAAAAGATTATAAAGATCCACTTAAAACATTTATTTCTCCTCGAACAAAAGTGGAAAATCTATTGTTAACGGGGCAAAATATTAATTTGCACGGAGTATTAGGAGTAACGATAAGTTCAGTGGTAACCTGCTCTGTTCTCTTAGGAATGCCAGAAATAATTAAGAAAATCGACGATGCGCAAATTGAATAAATGGATTAGGTATCCGCTTTATGTTTTACTTTTTATTGGGATACTCTTTATCATCCTATTCATTTATCTTGCTGCAGTTGCACTAGTTACTCCTCCTGTTCCAAAAGATTTATCTTCTTTATCATTAAATCCAACTCAACTAGATATCAATTGCTATGTGATCGGAAATAACTGGATCAGAAAAAGTAATTCTGGATTATGGGAAATGTATGTTGAAGGTGAACCTTTCGAAAGAGGTGTTATAAATGGAAAACTTGCAAAGCAATTAGTGTATAAACAAGAAGATGCATTTAACGATCAAATTTGCAAATTAGTTCCATCAGCATTTTATAGAAATTTCTTAAAATATTTAATCGCTTGGTTTAACCGTGACCTTGATAAAAACATCATTGAAGAATATAAACTCGAAATTTATGGAGTATCAAAATCTGCTTCACCAAAATTTGATTATATCGGTCCAGCATATCAGCGATTAATGAATTATCATGCAGCACATGACATCGGCCACGCATTACAAAATTTTGCACTCGTTGGCTGCTCCTCCTTTGGAACATGGAATGAAAAATCACAAGATTCAACATTAATAATTGGTAGAAATTTTGATTTTTATGTAGGAGATAAATTTGCAAAAGACAAAATCGTGATGTTTGTTAATCCAAAGCAAGGATATAAATTCATGATGGTTACATGGGGAGGAATGATTGGCGTTATCTCTGGAATGAACATGCAAGGATTAACACTTACATTGAATGCCGCAAAATCAACAATACCAAACGGATCTGCAACTCCTGTTTCCTTACTTGCGAGAGAAATTTTACAATACGCAAAAAATATTGACGAGGCAGTTAAGATCACTCGTAAACGCAAAACGTTCGTGTCAGAATCATTTCTTATTGGTTCTACTTATGATAACAAAGCTGTTAATATTGAAGTAACTCCTGATACAGTTGATGTGTATGATCCAAAACAAAATCAAATTGTTTGTACCAATCATTATGAAGGTCCTGTATTAGGAAAAACTTATATTAATAAAAAGCAAATGCAAGAAAGTGCATCGGTTTATCGTGAAAATAGAATCTTAGAATTGTTGAATACTACTTCGGCAAATACGCCTGAAAAAACTGTTGCCATTTTAAGAAATCAATTTGGCTTGCATGATAAATTTATCGGATTTGGAAATGAAAAAGCGGTCAACCAACTTATCAGCCATCACTCCATCGTATTTGAACCGAAAAAGAAATTAGTCTGGGTATCTACTTCTCCATGGCAACTTGGACCGTTCATAGCTTATGATCTCAATAAGATATTTGCAATAAATGGATTAAAAACAAATCACGAAGTAAATGATACGTCCCTAACAATTCCAGCAGATCCATTTTTACAAACTAGTGCATTTAAAAATTACATTGAATTTAAAAAATTACAATTACATTTATCGAATGGTGAAGATATAAATTCAGATAAATTAATTCAATTGAATCCTGAATATTATCATGCTTATGTTTTAGCTGGTGATTATGTTTTCAAACGGAAAGATTTTACAAAAGCAAAATCGTATTATCAAAAAGCATTAACGAAAGAAATTGCTACAGTTCATGAAAGGCAATACATCAACAATCAAATTGTAAAATGCACTAACGAATTAATGAAAATAAATTAGCATGATTTTAGGAGTAGGAATTGACATTATCGAAACAGAAAGAGTTGCAGAAAAGATCGCCAAAGAAGGTGGATTTAGAGAGCATGTGTTTTCTGTTTCTGAAATTTCCTATTGCGAAAAAAATACTAATCATGCTGAAAATTATGCCGCTCGATTCGCAGCAAAAGAGGCTCTGTTAAAAGCGTTAGGAACTGGATTTACCATAAATATTTCATTACCCGAAATTGAAGTAGTAACAGATGAGATGGGAAAGCCCTCTTTTAATATTTATGGTAAACTGGAAACAATTGTAAAAGCTAGAAATATTTCCACTATCTTTTTATCACTTTCACATTTAAAAAGTATTGCTTGTGCAGTAGTTGTTATTGAATCATTATAAGATTATGATACTTGAACTAGAACGAAAATCGAAAGAAGAAATTATTGAATTTCAAGAGCAAGAGCTTGTAAAATTATTACAATATCTAAATACGAATTCTCCATTTTATAAAAATCACTTTAGTAAAAATAAGGTTGATCTTACTTCAATAAAAAAATATGCTGATCTCGTAAAATTACCTACAACAAGTAAAGATGATTTACAAAATCAGAATTGGGATTTTTTGTGCGTCGATAAAAATAAAATAAAAGAATATTGCAGCACTTCTGGAACATTAGGAACTCCAGTAACAATCGGATTAACAAAAAATGATATTGATCGATTGGGTTATAACGAATACATTTCCTTTTTAGCAATGAATTCAAATGCTGAAGATATTTATTTATTAATGCTTTCACTTGATCGACAGTTTATGGCTGGCATCGCATATTATGAAGGTGCACGAAAACTTGATGCAGGAATTATTCGTAGTGGTGCTGGGAATTTTCCAATGCAAATTGATTTAATACAACGTTTATTACCTAGTGTATTAATCGCTGTTCCCTCAACAATACTTAGCCTTATCAGCTATGCAAACGAAAAGCAAATAGATTTAAAAAGTACATCGGTTCGTAAAATTTTATGCATCGGTGAAAATATTCGTAATGAAAATTTTTCGCTCAATGAATTAGGACAACGAATTACGAATTCCTGGAATGTTGAATTGTTTTCTACTTATGCTTCAACAGAACAACAAACTGCTTTCACGGAATGTGAAGCAGGAAAAGGTGGGCATCTTCATCCAGATTTATTAATTTTTGAAATCTTAGATGATGATAATAATCAGTTGCCACAAGGTGAAATTGGCGAACTTACAATTACTACCTTAGCAGTTGAAGGAATGCCGTTGCTACGTTACAAAACAGGCGACATCTGCACTTACTTTAATGAGCCATGTTCTTGCGGCAGAATGACAAGTAGAATAAGTCCAATCATTGGAAGAAAGCAACAACTCATTAAATACAAAGGCACTACACTCTACCCTCAATCTATTTTCAATATTTTAAATAGTATTGAAAGCATAAAAGAGTATGTTGTTGATGTATTTAAAAATGATATAGGAATTGATGAAATAATCATTCACATTGCAGTGCTAGATTATTCAGATGAGATTGATTTTAAAATCAAGAGAACATTGCAATCAATGTTGCGTGTACTCCCTGAAGTAAAGTATCTTTCACTGGATGAAATTCATAAAATGCAGATTTCCGATACCAAAAGAAAAGTAAATAGATTAAATGATCTCAGGTAAATATTTGAAAAATAGCTAATTAGTTGAGCAATGACTATGAAACTATTGGAGAATATGAATTAAAAGGATATTTTTATAAAAAATAGTAACAAAACATTTCAAACCTTACACATCAAGTTATGCAAAAAACATTAATGCTCTTCGCAGTTTTATTATTAACCTTAAATGCTTCTTTTGCACAAAGAAAACCAAGTGATCCGAAACACGAAAATCATTATGCAGTAAAAGCAATTGTAAATGATGATTATGCAATTGAATTTGTTGATGCGCAATCACAACAAGAATTCTCATTGGTAAAAATTACGATCACCAATAAAACTGCTGATTATCTCTATTTCAAAGGCACAGATTCGAAATTTATTTTCGATTTTGGTTCGGTTAGCCCAACTGGTGGATTACTGAATAGAATTGATTTTTTTATTAAGCCTAATGATCATGAATCGAAAACATTAAAAGTAACAGGTGGCAAAAATTTTCATGTCGACAAATTAAAATTGGATCTGAATTGCCTTTATAAAATTGCAATCAATGGTAAGAAATTAAAAGTTCCAGACTTTCAATTACCAGCATCAAAAAATACATTTACGACAGGAGATTTTCATTGCTCTTTGGAGAAATCAAAACAAACGACAAAAGAAACAGCTGCTGAATTTAAGTGTACTTATACTGGGAAAGATATTGGTTTAGTAAATTCATCTCAACTTTCTGTGAAGTTAAAAGACGGACAAGAGTTTGCAAATAATGGTAGTAAAGACAAATTAGAAATTCTTCGTCCTAATGATGACTGTAAATTTTATGCAGTATTTAATATTCCCGGAAAAATCGCTGACATGCAATTCACCGTTTTGAATATAAATTGGAATGATACATTTGGTGAATCTGCAATGAAACCATTGAAAGTTCCAGTCTCCGATTTAACATTGGATGAAGGATTAACGATACTAAAAAATAAGTAATTCAAAATTTGATAATTGCAATTAAAAAATATAAATCGATTAATTTTTAATCTATTTCGAAAATGAAAAGAGAGCAAGTTGATGTGTTGGTAATTGGTGCGGGTCCATCAGGAACAGTTGCCGCATCCATCATTAAGAAAGGTGGTTTTAATGTTAAGATTGTAGAGAAATTGAAATTTCCTCGTTTCGTAATTGGAGAAAGTCTTTTACCGAGATGCATGGAGCCATTGGAAGAGGCAGGATTTTTACCAGCCTTAAAAGCCAAAGGGTTTCAAGAAAAATTCGGTGCTAAGTTCGTGAAAGATGGAAAAATTTGTGACTTCAATTTCTCAAATAAATTTTCTGAAGGATGGTCATGGACATGGCAAGTTCCTAGATCAGAATTTGATAAAACTTTATGTGATGAAGTTCAGAAAATGGATATCGCAATCGATTTCGAAACTGGTGTAACGGATATAAAATTCAATGGTAGTGATTCAGTAACAACCGTTGAAAATAGCAGTGGAGAAAAAAGTGAAATTGAAGCCAAATTTATAATCGACGCAAGTGGATATGGAAGAGTAATTCCGAAATTATTTAACCTCGACAAACCATCCAATTTACCACCTCGTAAAACACTTTTCGCTCATATCAAAGATTTAAATCGTGCAAATTATGACGAACCAAATCGTATTACAATCGTAATTCATAAAAGAGATGTTTGGATTTGGATTATTCCTTTCTCGAATGGAATTACTTCCGTTGGTTTTGTAGGTAGTCCTGAGTTTTTTGAAAAGATGGAAGGTAACACAAGCGAAAAGTTAAAGGCCTTTATCGAAACAGAACCTGAATTAAATGTTCGTTTTAAAGATTGTGAATTTATTTTCGAAGCTAAGACAATTGAAGGTTGGTCAACATCAACGAATAAATTCTTTGGTGATGGTTTTGTACTTACTGGAAATGTTACAGAATTTCTTGATCCAGTTTTTTCTTCAGGTGTTACGTTAGCAACAGTATCCGGACATAAAGCAGCGAAATTAGTTTGTCAACAGCTAAATGGAGAATCTGTTAATTGGCAAGAAGATTATACTGATTACATGATGCAAGGTGTAAATACATTCCGCTCTTATGTGATGGGATGGTACGATGGTCATCTTCAAGATATTTTCTTTGCAAAAAATCCAAACGAACAAATTCAACAACAGATCTGCTCTGTATTAGCTGGATATGTTTGGGATACCAATAATCCATTAATAAAAAATCACAGTCGCATATTAAAAACCATCGCTCATGTGATAAAGATGGAAGAAGCGGAAGTAGATAAAAATTTGGCAGAAGGATTGACGGAGATTTAATTGTATGAATCATATTAGAAAAGATTTACAGAAGTTACAGTATTGTTTTTTACTTGCGTAATGCATTTGGTTAGGTTCGGTAATTCATCAAATAAAATTTATGAATTCCGTAAAATTTTCATTTAAAATGACTTTCAGAACTGCAAATTTTACTGCTTGTACTTAAATTCTGCTAATACTTTATTCTGATAGTTTTAAGAACAGTTTCTGATAAAAATAAATCTTCAAATCTCACTCTAATGAATAGTTTGTGAAGCAATAATAATTACGCTACTTTTGAGGTCTCCCAAAAAGAGCATTTCATCGATGCTCTTTTTTAAATTAAATCAAATTTCTATATTTTTTGATATGATTCCAATAGGTGACAAACCATTGACTTTAAGTGATATGTATGCTGTTCTGTATGAGAATCAGAAGGTGAAACTATCTGAAAAGGCATTGAAAATGGTGAATGAGAGTTATATTTTTTTAAATGAATTCTCAAATGGGAAACTCATTTATGGGATAAATACTGGCTTTGGACCTATGGCGCAGTATAAAATCAAGGACAAAGATCTCAAACAACTACAATTTAATCTCATCCGAAGCCATTGCTCCGGCTCTGGTAATTTACTCTCGCCTCTCGATACTAAATCATTGATGATAGTGCGTTTGTCGTCACTCATGCAAGGCTACTCAGGCGTGAATAAGGAGTTGGTTCAAATTCTAAAAGAGCTTATCAATAAGGATATTTATCCGTGTATCTATGAGCACGGTGGCGTAGGCGCAAGTGGTGATTTGGTGCAGCTTGCTCATCTTGCATTGACTTTGATTGGTGAAGGGGAGGTTTGGTACAACGGTAAAATTTGTGATACCGCAAGTGTGTACAAGAAGGAAAAAATTAAAGCACTTTCGATCCATAAACGTGAAGGTATTGCGGTATTAAATGGTACTGCGGCAATGACTGGTATCGCTGCCATAAATTTACTTTACGCTAAAAAATTAGTGAATTGGTCAGTCATTTTTTCGACAATGATTAATGAACTTGTTGAAGCTTTTGACGATCATTTTTCTACAGAATTAAATAATGTAAAACCGCATAAAGGTCAGCGACGTGTTGCTGCGGCGATGCAAAAAATTTCCGCAAAGAGTAAGTTGATCAAAAAACGTTCTGACATTTTATACCAAAGTGTCAACATCGAAACACAAGATATTTTAACAGAAAAAGTGCAAGAGTATTATTCGTTGAGATGTGTTCCGCAAATTCTAGGACCTATTTTCGATTCGATTGAGTACGCAGAAATGGTGGTGATGAACGAAGTTAATTCGGTAAATGACAATCCAATTATCGATGCGAAAAACAAAGATGTTTATCATGGTGGAAATTTTCATGGTGATTATGTAGCCTTGGAAATGGACAAACTTAAAATTGCAATTACCAAGTTAACAATGCTTTCCGAACGTCAGTTGAACTATTTATTGAATGATAAGTTAAATCAGAAACTACCAGCTTTTTTAAACCTTGGTACGTTAGGTTTAAATTACGGTATGCAGGGAATGCAGTTTACCGCAACCTCAACAGTTGCCGAATGTCAAACGCTTTCGATGCCTGCTTACGTTCATAGTATCCCAAATAATAACGATAATCAAGATGTGGTTAGCATGGGGACGAATGCTGCATTGATCACAAGAAAGGTTATAGAGAATGCTTTCGAAGTGCTTTCTATACACGCCATCGCAGTAATTCAAGCTGTTGATGGAATCGATTGTTCCGATCTCCTTTCCCCATTTTCGAAAAAGATTTATAAAAAGCTTAGAGATATTTGTCCTGTAATTTCCTCCGACCGACCGATGTATAAAAACATGAAATCTGTACGAGAATTCTTGAAGCAAGAGAATAACGATATACTATAAAATCAATTTATTGACTGTGAAATACGCATTAATAACAGGAGGATCAAGAGGCATCGGACGTGCAGTTAGTTATAAGCTTGCGCAGATGAATTACAACATCTTGTTAAATTATAAGAGCAATGATGTAGAAGCTCAAATCACTAAAGAATTGATTGAATCGGCTGGTGTTGTTTGTACTTTATTAAAATTTGATGTCTCAAATAAGGAAGAAGTTGATGAAATCCTATTAGGATGGATCGAAAAAAATCCAGAGAATATAATTGAAGTGCTTGTAAACAATGCTGGTATAAGAGAGGACAATCTATTGATGTGGATGACAGAAGCGCAATGGAAAAATGTTATCTCAACAAGCCTCGATTCTTTTTATTATGTAACACGTCATGTGATTAACCAAATGCTAGTAAAGAAATTTGGAAGAGTAATAAATATGGTATCCTTGTCGGGATTAAAAGGATTGCCTGGGCAAACAAATTATTCGGCTGCAAAAGCTGGATTGATAGGTGCGACAAAAGCTCTCGCTCAAGAAGTTGCTCGTAGAGGTGTTACAGTTAATGCCATCGCTCCTGGATTTATCCAAACAGAAATGACAGCAGGATTGGATGAGAAAACTTTATGTGCGATGATTCCCATGAAACGGTTTGGAAAAGCAGAAGAAGTGGCAGAAGCTGTTGCCTTTTTCGCATCACCCGGCTCATCCTACATTACTGGCGAAGTATTGAATATTAATGGAGGCTTATACTCCTAATTGGAAAAATTACAGATGACCTATATTTGTTGAAATGAAGAGAGTTGTTATCACAGGCATTGGAATTTATTCTTGCATTGGTCATAATATTGAGGAAGTAAGAAACTCACTTTATACTGGCAAATCAGGGATTGTACTCGATCTTGAGCGTAAAGATTTTGGTTATCGATCAGGTTTAACAGGATCTGTACCGAGACCTTATTTAAAAGAATTACTCGACAGAAGAGCTCGAATAATGCTTCCTGAGCAAGGTGAATTTGCATACATGGCTACTCTAGAAGCCTTAAAAATGGCGGGACTCGATTTAGATTTTCTTGATAATAACGAAGTAGGAATCATTTATGGAAATGATAGTTCAGCAAAACCTGTGATGGAAGCTGTTGATATTATTCGATTAAAAAAAGATACTTTATTGGTTGGATCAGGATCGGTTTTTCAAACTATGAATTCAACAGTAACGATGAATCTCTCTACTATTTTTAAGTTGAAAGGTATCAATTATACGATTAGTGCAGCTTGCGCGAGTGGTTCGCATGCCATTGGAACAGGTTATCATTTTATACGCACTGGCTTGCAAGACATGATCGTTTGCGGAGGTGCCCAAGAGGTAAATATTTATTCTATGGGGAATTTTGATGCACTTTCAGCATTCTCAATTCGTGAACATGAACCTACAAAAGCTTCTCGACCTTTTGATCGTGATCGAGATGGATTGGTTCCGAGCGGAGGTGCAGCAACAGTGATTTTAGAAAGCTTGGATTCTGCTCTTGCAAGAGGTGCAAATATTCTCGGCGAAGTGATTGGTTATGGCTTTTCATCTAATGGAGGTCATATTTCTAATCCTACCGTTGATGGTCCTGCAAAAGCGATCACTATGTCGTTAAAAGACTCTGGAATTAAAGCTTCCGATGTAGATTATATTAATGCACATGCTACTTCAACTCCTGTGGGAGATGCGAAAGAAGCTAAAGCAATCGATTCCGTTTTTGGTGAATCTCGACCACCAGTAAGTTCAACAAAATCAATGACCGGTCACGAGTGTTGGATGTCGGGAGCCAGTGAAATAGTTTATTCAATTTTGATGATGAGAGATGGTTTTATCGCTCCAAATATTAACTTTGAAAATCCTGATGAGGATTCAGCAAAACTAAATATCGCCGATAAAACGATCGATAAAAATATAGACATCTTCCTTTCCAACTCTTTTGGATTTGGCGGAACGAATTCATCATTGATAATAAAAAAAAGTATCAATAAGTAAATAGTACAAAATGGAAACTGCAGAAATAGTTAGTAAGATTAATCACTTTTTAGTTGAAGAGTTTGAAGTAGATATTGAAAAAATTGTACCCGAAGCAAACCTTCGCGAAACACTTCAATTAGACAGTCTTGATTATATAGACTTAGTTGTTGTAATTGAAAGCAATTTCGGCTTCAAAGTGAAAGCCGAAGACTTTACAGATATCGTTACCTTCCAAAGTTTCTACGACTATGTAGAAAATAAGTTAGCAGTAAAATAATGCCGCAGTGGCAGGGTAAGTCAAAAGGTACTACTAATGGACACAAATTTTTTGTATTCATTATTAAAAGATTTGGAATAAAAATCTCGTATTTTATTTTACGATTTGTAGCAGCTTATTATTTATTCTTTTCATCGAAAACTTCAAAACCAGTTCTTGATTTTTATCGTGACACGCTAAAGTTTTCTCGGCTTAAGTCATTCATCATGTTATATCAAAACTACAGGATCCTTGGTCAAACACTCATCGACAAAACAGCAATGATGGCAGGAATCCCTATCAATTTTACTTTTAACTTTGATGGTGAAGAAGCACTACGAGAAATGATTTCACAAAATAAAGGTGGTTTATTGATGAGTGGTCATGTTGGAAATTGGGAAGCTGCCGGACATCTGTTAAAACGGCTAAACACCCGTATCAATATCGTAATGTATGATGGCGAAGATGAACAGCTAAAAAATTATATGGATGGAATTACGGGTGAAAAAACATTTAATATAATTTATGTTAACAAAGATTTATCGCATATCTATAAAATTATTCAAGCATTAAATCAAAATGAAATAGTATGCATTCATGCAGATAGATTTTTACCTGATAATAAAACTATCACTTGCGATTTCTTTAATATGCCTGCTAAATTTCCCGAAGGACCATTTTTGATTGCACTTAAATTAAAAGTACCTATCACGTATGTTTATGCCTTCAAAGAAAGTTCAATACATTATCATTTCTTCTCAACACCTATAAAATATTTCGATTCAAAAAAAGGCGATTCAGTACAAAGTATCGCTAATGATTTTGCATATAGTTTACAAGAAATGGTGAAGAAATATCCCGAACAGTGGTTTAACTATTATGATTTCTGGAAACAATAATTATGTTAGCGAACGGAATTGAAGTACATGAATTTATTCCACAACGTCCTCCCGTTGTGATGATCGATAAACTCATATTTTCAGATGTAGAGAAAGTGATATCTGGATTTACTGTTTTAAGTGATTGCATCTTTTGTGAAGATGGTGACCTTTCTGCAAGTGGTATGGTGGAGAACATCGCACAAACAGCAGCAGCAGGTGTAGGTTATGTTTGCAAGATGGAAAACAAACCCGTTCCTATTGGATTCATTGCTTCAATAAAAGATTTAAAAATTCACAGATTACCTCCTATTGGCGCTGAATTAATGACAGAAATAAATATAACCAACCAAATAATGGATATTACAATTGTTAAAGGTACTATTACACTTAACAATAAAATATTAGCTGAATGTGAAATGAGAATTTTCGTTAAACCAAATGAATAAATTAACATCATGAAAAAAATATCTTATAGAAAATTGTTGACTTTAGTACTAAGTTTTTCAACAATTTTTAATTCTCTATTTGCTCAATCAAGAGCGGAAGCATTCTCCTCCCAAACTCCCATTACCTGGCTTGGTGTTGATTTTTCTGAAGCGAAATACTTTGGCGATCCAGGAACTGTTAGTCAGGAGCAAATGAAAACAATGACGATTAACATTAATTATCTTTTGATTAATGAAACAGAAAAATATGATTTCCACAAAACGTTTGAAAAGGAAACTATCATAAACGACATTAAAGAAATTAGCGAAATCAACAATTCCATTGATGCAACAAAAATTATGTCGTTGGACATGCAAGATTATACTCGATTTAATCCAACTTCGATTCAAACAATGGTAAGCAAATATAACTTCGAATCAAACAAAGGGATCGGTTTGGTGTTTGTTATGGAAGGAATGAATAAAACGATTGAAGAAGGTGCATTTTGGGTAACCTATATTAACATGAGTGATAAATCAGTGTTGTTCACTGAACGTGTTACCGGAAAAGGCTTTGGTTTTGGCTATAGAAATCATTGGGCTGGCTCCATCCTAAATGGAATGAAAGACATTAAATCAAACCGATACAAAAAATGGAAAACGGGAACCTTACCAAAAGGGAAATAATATGCTATCAGCGATAACAGAAATTAAAGTTCGATTTAATGAAGTAGATCCTTTAGGAATCACGTGGCATGGTCATTATATTACCTATTTTGAACTTGGAAGAGAAGCCTTTGGTGAGAAGTTCCAATTAAGTTACATGGAAATATACCGACAAGGTTTTGTTGCTCCTATCGTAAATATAAATTGCGATTATAAGCGATCATTAAAATATGGTGATAAAGCAATTGTTGAAACAACATTCATTGACCATCCTGCTGCAAAAATAATATTCAATTATAAAATTTATTTACCAATCACAAACGAAATCATCGCAACGGGATCATCAGTTCAAGTATTTTTAGATGGAGAAAATCGTCAATTGCAAATTGTACGACCAAATTTTTTTGAAATTTGGAGAAAAGAACATCAACTTTTCAATTAAGTAATCATGCAAAACGTTTTTGTTGAATCGAGTAACATTATTTCCGCACTTGGAAATTCCACATCAGAAAATTTTCAAAACATAATGTTGGGAAAATCAGGAATACAACAGCATTTAAATCCTCAAATAAATGATGAACCATTTTGGGCTTCGTTGCTTGATAAGCAACAACTTAATATATTCGAAAGTGAAATTTTAAATTCAGCGCAATATACTCGATACGAAAAAATTATAATTGCCTCTATAAGTGATGCACAAAAACTTTCGTTGGTAGATTTTTCTAGTAAGGAAACAATTTTTATATTTTCCACAACAAAAGGTAATATTTCTTTACTTGAAGAAAATAAAACTTTACCAGAATTATATGCACGTTTAAGTTTGATGCACTCTGCAAAAATCATTTGCTCCTTGTTTAAAAATGAAAATGAACCCATCGTAATTTCTAATGCATGTATTTCGGGAGTGGTAGCATTACTCTATGCAAGAAGAATTTTAGCATCAGGAAAATATAAAAATGCTATTGTAATTGGAGCAGATACGATCAGTAAATTTGTCTTTTCAGGTTTCTTATCGTTTCAAGCGTTGAGTAAAAAGATTTGTCAACCATTTTCGTTAAACAGAGATGGAATTAACCTTGGCGAAGCCGCTGCTACTGTCGTATTAACAACAAAAAATACAGTGGAGGCAAATCCTATCCAAATTTTAAATGGAGCCGTAACAAATGATTCCAATCACATTTCTGGACCATCACGAACCGGAGAAGAACTAAGTTGTGCTATAAATAATTCTCTGCTTTTATCATCACTAAAGCCAGATGATATAGGATTTATTTCTGCACATGGAACAGGAACTTTATTTAACGACGAAATGGAAGCGAAGGCTTTTAGTTTATCAGGATTAGTCGATACTCCAGTAAATAGTTTAAAAGGATATTTCGGACATACACTTGGAGCAGCAGGAATAGTAGAATCGATTATTTGTTTTTTATCATTACAAAATAACACTATCATTCCTACTTTAGGATTTACAGAAATTGGTGTAACACCACCAATAAATATTTGCAATACCATCACAAAAAAAGAATTAAATTACTGTTTAAAATCCGCTTCTGGTTTTGGTGGTTGTAATGCAACATTAATTTTCTCCTCAAAGAATTAATATTTTCAGATGAAAAATTTATACTCTTCTGAACTTAAAAATTCACATTATGATGCCATCATCATTGGATCAGGAATGGGCGGACTTACAACGGCTGTTTTGCTGGCTAAGGCTGGAAAGAAAGTTCTAGTTCTTGAAAAGCATTATGTGATTGGCGGATTTACACATACCTTCAAGCGTAAAAATTTCGTTTGGGATGTGGGTGTTCATTACGTTGGTCAAGTAAATTTAACAGAATCATTATTAAAAAAAGCGTTCGATTATGTTTCAGAAGGAAAATTAAAGTGGGCGGAGATGGGTGATGTTTACGATCAAACCATTATTGAAGGTGTAACTTATAATTTCAAAAAAGGATACGATAATCAAGTAGCACAAATGATTGATTATTTTCCAAATGACGAAAATGCAATTCGCGAATATTATAAATTATTAAAAAGTATTGCAGGAAGATCGATAATGTTTTTCTCTGAAAAGACAATGCCAAATTGGTTGAGCAAATCAGTAGGCTATTTTTTAAGAAAAGGATTTTATAAATATTCCAATCAAACAACCTACGAAGTATTAAGTGCATTAACAACTAATGAAAAACTGATAGCAGTACTTTGTGCGCAATGTGGCAACTATGGTTTACCTCCTAAAAAAAGCAGTTTCGCACTTCATGCAATGATCGTTGAACATTTTTTAGAAGGTGGAAATTATCCTGTTGGAGGCGCTTCTAGTATTCATAAAAGCTTGTCGAATGTTATTGAGAATAATCATGGAAAGATTGCAATTAAAGCAACTGTAAAAAATATTATTCTGGAAAAGAATATGGCTATCGGTGTAGAAATGGAAAATGGCGATAAAATTTACGGTAAAAAAATTATCAGTAATGCAGGCGCATCCAATACCTTTAACCACCTCATCGTTGATGAAAATAAAAAATTTGAAAACACAAATGAGCTAAATAAAATTGATCCTTCTGTTGCACATGTATGTTTATATGTGGGATTAAATGCATCCGATAAAGAATTAAATTTACCAAAACACAATATTTGGCATTACGACACTTATAAATTAGATGATAAATTTGATCATCATTTAACGGATAAAAAATATGCTTCTTTACTATCTTATTTTTCATTTCCATCCGCAAAAGATCCTGAGTGGCAAAAAAATCATCCCGATAAAGCTACCATACAAGTTGTAGATTCTTGTCGTTATAGTCATGTAGCAAAATGGGCCGACAAACCATGGCAAAAGCGAGGTGAAGATTATGAGTTGGTAAAGCAAGAAATTCAAAATTCATTGCTAGAAAAACTTTACGAAGTTTTACCTCAAGTAAAAGGAAGAGTTGAAGTTTGTGAATTATCGACGCCACTTTCAACAGCACATTTTAGCAATTATACGCATGGCGAAATTTATGGCTTAGAACATTCACCTCAACGCTTTCACCTTAAACAATTACGTCCACGCACCAATTACAAAAACTTGTACCTAACCGGTCAAGATGTAGTTTGTGTTGGTGTTGGTGCAGCATTATTTTCGGGAATTATAACTGCTGTTTCAATTTTAAACCGAAATTTGCTTTGGAAAATAATTCGATTCAAAGCTCTTGAATCTGCTGAATGAAAAACGCTATGAAAAATATACTTGTCATCTATTTTACACAATCAGGCCAATTGAACAAAGCAGTAAAAGCTACGTTACAAAACCTAGAAAACGATGCTGACGTTAACATTCAATACGAGCAAATACAACCACAAAAAGCATTTCCTTTTCCATGGACTTACATGCAATTTTTTGATGCTTTTCCAGAAACGGTGCAAGGAGTTCCATGTCCACTTTTACCATTTTCATTTGATCCTGATGCACATTTTGACCTAATCATTATCGCATATCAGCCTTGGTTTTTATCTATAAGTCAACCGATAAATTCTTTTTTACAAACTATTGAGGCTAAAAAATTACTAAGAAATAAACCAGTAATTACCATTTTAGCTTGTCGTAATATGTGGTTAAATGCACAAGAAAAGATGAAAATGCATTTAAAAAAGTTAGGTGCTAACTTAGTTGGCAACATCACTTTCGTAGATAAATCAGCTAATTTGGTGAGTTTAGTAACTGTTTTCGCGTTTGCCTTAGGAGGTATTCAGGATAAGTTTTTGGGCATTTTTCCGAAATATGGTGTGTCTGACGATGATTTGAAAGCAAATGCCGGGAAATTTGGAGCCATAATTCAATCTCACTTAAAAAGTGGGGAATACGTTGGACAGCAAGAGGAACTTATTGTAAGCGGAGCAATAAACATTAAATCGAATTTAATGTTACTAGAAGGCAGAGGAAAAGTATTGTTTCCACTTTATGCCAATTATATCTCTAAGAAAGGAACCGCCAATAGTAATGAACGCAGGTCAAGAGTTAGGATTTTTGGTATTGTTTTACCAACAGCAATTTTAATACTCTCCCCTATTATCACCATTTTATCACGCTTGGCACCAGTAATTTTCCCGAAAAAAATTAGAGGAGAAATTAATTATTTCTCAAATAATACTTTACGATAATTTATTAATAAATTTTCAAATAAATAGTGCTAATCGAAGATCATGTTTAGCAGACAATTATACCCTATTTTTAATATCTTTGTCCTATTCTTCAATATGTGAAAATTGGAGTAAAATAATTATATTTATGCCTAATGGTGTCTCGATTTTATCGAGGTTTATATTCCCAACGCATTATTCATTCTATTAACTACCAAAATAATTATACAATTGTCGTCAAATAATAATTCAGTTTACATAAATAAAATTGCAAAGTTTCTTCCTGGCGAAGTTGTTCTCAATGATGAAATGGAACAGTTTCTTGGATATGTTGGTGGTGATTTAAAATCAAAATCAAAACCATTAATTTTAAGAAACAATAAAATTACAAAACGGTATTATGCTTTAGATAAACATGGCAAAAGTACTTATAGCAATACCGAGCTAACCATTGAAGCAATTAAAGGTTTAGTAAGTGAAGATTTTCAGCTCGATAAAATTGAACTTTTAACATGTGGAACAACAACTCCTGATCAAATATTACCAGCACATGCTACAATGGTTCATGGTGAATTAAAAGGTCATTCAATCGAAGCCATCACTTTTGCAGGATCCTGTTGTGCAGGAATGAATGCATTAAAATATGCGTATATGTCGGTGCTAACTGGGAATACAAAAAACGCAATTACTACGGGTTCAGAAAAATTTTCTCAATGGATGATAGCAAATAATTTTTCGGAAGAAGCAGAAAAAATTAAGCTGATAGAAGAAAGACCAATTTTAGGATTTGAAAAAGATTTTCTACGTTGGATGTTATCAGATGGTGCTGCTGCAGTTTTACTTAGTAACACACCAAGTAAAGTAGGATTAAATTTAAAAATTGAGTGGATTGAAATAAGTTCTTATGCAAATGAATTAGAGACCTGCATGTACTCAGGTGGTGAGAAAAATGAAGATGGTAGCATAAAAGGATGGGCTACATTCGAACAAAAAGAATGGTTAGAAAAATCATTGTTCTCTTTACGACAAGATACCAAATTATTAGATAACAATATTGCTCGACTAGGAACGATATCTTACATTGCAGCATTTAAAAAACACAATGTTGATCCTTTAACTGTCGATTGGTTTTTACCACATATTTCCTCTGAATATTTTCGTTCGAAAGTGGATGATGAAATGAAATCAACAGGTATTCAACTAGCACAAGAAAAATGGTTTGTGAACCTTTCTCAAATTGGAAATATTGGATCTGCTTCTATATTTCTTGCACTAGAAGAATTGATAAACTCTGGAAAACTTATTAAAGGTCAAAAGATAGTTATAACAGTTCCTGAAAGTGCGCGATTCTCCTTCGCAAATGCATTACTTACCGTTTGCTAAATAAAAGATTCAAATAACTATTTGTGGAAACATGACCATTTTCCCAGCAACTTAAAAATGGAAAAAGACAAAGTACCACAACAAGATAGCAACATACTCGAAGGCAAAGTAAAGATGCTGAAGTATGCCGTTGATGAAAATGGCAATTATACAAAAGTTCCAAGTGCTGGTTGGGAACCAGAAACAATTGTACTCTCATTAGCATGGGATGAAATACATGAAAAGATTGATGCAGTAAGAAAACGTGTTTTGGCGAATGAAATAAGTCCTATTGCATATTTTATGGAAAAAGAAATGCTAGACATACCTTTACTTTCTCAATATGTTGGTTATTTTTCTTTTCAAGTAAAGCGTCATTTGAAACCACGAATTTTCAAAAAGTTATCAGAAAAGCAATTAGAAAAATACGCAAAAGCATTTCAAATAACAAAAGAACAACTTCTAGATATCTCACTCGATAATAAATAAATTTCTCCATCCAAATATTAAAATTTATAATTTAAATTTTTAATTCTTAAAGATTTGCAAATTAATTTCGAACATAATCAGTCAGCACATTGTGAAAGTGGAACAGCATCCAATCTGCTTCGCTATCACGGATTAATATTAAGTGAGCCAATGATCTTTGGAATTGGATCTGGATTATTTTTCGGACATTTTCCATTCTTAAAAGTTAATGGAATTCCAGGAACTACATATAGAATTTTCCCTGGTCTAATTTTTAGCAGAACATGCAAACGATTAGGTATTAAAATGAAAAAGCAAACGTTTCGCAGTGAAACAAAAGCGATGGAAGAATTGGATCGTATTTTAGAAAAGGGAATGCCTGTAGGACTTCTTACAAGTGTTTATTACCTTCCCTATTTGCCCGCAGCACTTAGATTTCATTTCAATGCCCACAACATCGTTGTGTACGGAAAAAAAGATGGAAAATATTTAGTGAGTGATCCAGTAATGGAAACGGTAACTGAAATTGCACCAGAAGATTTACAACGCGCTAGATTTGCTAAAGGTGCCTTAGCTCCAAATGGCAAAATGTATTACCCCATATTTGTTCCTAAAGAAATTAATTTAAAACGATCAATTGTTGCTGGAATACGAAGAACTGCAGTGGACATGACCGCTATTCCTGTACCACTCATTGGTGTAAGAGGAATACGTTTTCTTGCAAAAAAAATAGCAGGCTATCCCAAAAAATTATCGGAAAGAAAATCATCACTTTACTTAGGTAATATTGTTCGAATGCAAGAAGAAATTGGAACTGGTGGTGCTGGCTTTCGTTTTATATATGCCGCATTTTTACAAGAGTCATCATCAATATTAAAGCAAGATTGGTTGATGGACATTTCAAAAGAAGTTACAGAAACAGGTGATAAATGGAGAGACTTTGCTTATGATGCGGCAAGAATTTGTAAAGACCGCGCTACATCAGGTGAGAGTTATGAAAAGCTATCTTCTATGATGTTGGATTGTGCTGACCGTGAAGAAAATATTTTTACTAAGCTCAAAAAAATTACTTTGTGATGAATAATCATGATGCCATACATGTATCGAATTTATTAAAAAGTTATAAGGATAGCAACGTACCTGCTGTTAACGACATTACCTTTTCAATAAGACCAGGAACTATTTGGGGGTTACTTGGACCAAATGGTGCAGGAAAAACAACTGTAATATCTATCCTTTGCGGATTACTTAAAAAAACAGCTGGTGATGTTTCAATTTTCGGATTAAATTATCAAGATAATAGAGAAGAAATAAAACAGTTGATAGGCGTTGTTCCTCAGGAAATTGCTATTTACCCAACACTCACTGCATACGAAAACTTGAAATATATTGGTAATATGTATGGGTTAAAAGGTCAAGAATTAAAAGACCGCATTTCGAATTGCTTATCTCTATTTGAATTAGATCATGTTTCAAATAAGAGAATAGAATCTTTTTCTGGCGGTATGAAACGTCGAATAAATTTAATTGCTGGAATACTAAACAAACCTAGAATTCTTTTTTTAGATGAACCAACAGTAGGTGTAGATGTTCAATCGCGAAATATAATTACTGAATATTTGCATAAGCTTAATTCGGAAGGAGCGACAATAGTTTATACTTCACATCTCATGGAAGAAGCAGAAAATCTATGCTCTTACATTTCCATTATTGATCACGGAAAAATTATTACTGATGGTAGTCCGAAGGATTTGTTAAAACAACATTCTTGTATTCATCTCGAGCAGCTTTTCTTAAAATTAACAGGTAGAAAATTACGAGATTAATGTTACGTCTTTTTGCTACCATAAAAAAAGAATTACTCATCCTCTTGCGTGACAGAAGTGGATTAGCAATCTTATTTTTAATGCCAATGGCTTTGGTAACAATCATGGCGTTAATTCAAGATGCACCATTTAGAGATTACCAAGAATTACGAATACCTGTACTTGTTATCAACAACGACAAAGGTGATTTAGGAAAAAAAATTATTGATGGACTTACGGATTCAAAAGTTTTTCAAGTAACCATCTTTAAAGGATCAGAAATTGAAGCGAAAAAAAAAGTAGCTAAAAGTGATTCTGAAATCGGCATTTCCATTCCAAAAAATGCTACTGAACAATTAAATTTACGAATACAGAAATTTGTCACCAACACATTAACCGAAGTTGGTATTGTTGATACCCGTATTGCAAAACAAATATCACCAACTAAGGACTCCACAATTTCTGTTTATTTTGCGCCCAATATTAAAAAATCATTTCGCAATTCTGTACTTAGTTCCATCAAGCAAGTATCATCAAAACTTGAAACACAAAGTATGCTTGATAATTTTAAGAATGCATTGAATCAAGATGAAGAGAATACTTCAAATAACAATCAAGCAATAGGTGATTTCATTAATTTTAAGGAAGAAGCAGTTATTGAAAATCAATATGCTGTTCTTGAATTAAATTCCGTTCAACACAATGTTCCTGCTTGGACAATGTTTGGAATGTTTTTCATTGTGATTACGCTTTCAGGTAGCATCATTAAAGAACGAGAAGATGGAAGTTATCTTCGTATTAAAACTATGCCTGGCTCCTACTTCACTGTGATGGCTGGAAAAATTTTTACATTTTTACTAGTATGCCTTACGCAATGTTTTTTAATGTTGTTAGTGGGCATCTATCTATTACCACATTTAGGATTACCTCAACTAATAATTGGATCAAGTATAACAGCTATTACAATTGTGGCAATAAGTAGTGGATTAGCCGCAACTGGTTATGGTGTTTTAGTAGGCACAATATTTAGCACTCACCAACAATCTTCAACATTTGGTGCTGTTTCTGTGGTGATACTAGCTGCCTTAGGAGGTATTTGGGTGCCTGTATATGTAATGCCCGATACAATAAAATTATTAGCTGAATTTTCTCCATTATTTTGGGGATTATCTGCATTTCAAAATATTTTTCTTAGTCATGGTGATGTATTAAGTGTGCAAATTTATATTTACAAATTACTATTATTTTTTGGTTGTTGTATTGGAATTTCCTACTTAATAAATAAAGTTCGACAATAATAAATAATCTTTTAAGGATTTATAGTTAAAATAAAAATCATTAACATTATAAAAAATTGAATCATAAATTTTACTACACATCATTTCTATCATTAGGTATAACTTTTCTATATCTGCTATTTTGCTCGTGTAATTTTTCAAAAAAAACATGTTTGAAATATTTAAACAAATCAAAAAATGAAAGTTTTGATATGGTAATCGTTCCAGGTGTTCCATTACTTAATGGGAAATGGGATTATACGATGAAAGGAAGAATTCTTTGGTCGAAATATTTGTATGATGCAGGAATAGCAAAAAACATTATGTACTCTGGTTCAGCAGTATATTCTCCTTACTATGAAGGAGAAGTTATGGCACTTTATGCGGAAGCACTAGGAATACCTAAAGAACATATCTATACAGAAACTAAAGCAGAACATAGTACAGAAAATATTTATTATTCTTACAAGAAAGCAAAGCAATTAAATTTCGACAAGATAGCATTAGCTTCTGATCCGTTTCAAACTAAATTACTAAGCAGATTCGCGAGAAAAAAAGTTAGTGCTGATATACGTTTATTACCAATGGTTGTTGATTCACTAAAAGAAATGAATACTGTTAAAATAGATCCACAAATAAATTATCAAAAAGCTTTCGTTACGGATTTTAAATCACTTCCAGAACGACAAGGATTTTGGAAAAGGTTACGAGGAACACGTGGACTAAATATTGATATAAATGCTTATTCAACAAAATAAAAAGCTTGTAAAGTGGGAATAGAAACCACAGATTCAACTTCTTATTTTATTACTATATCAGGAAATGGTAAATAATAATTAATCGTTTCTTATAAACAGTATATTTGCTTCACAATAATATAAAAATGGATTTTTTTAAAAAAGATACGAGGACAGCACTTCAAGCAAAAGAATATGCCCAGTGGATTGCTTTTGCACCAATGGTTTTTCAGGCTTCTAGAGCATTACGTAATCTGAATATTTTATCAGAAGTTCATGAATCCCGTAAAGTTGGAGTTACCATTGAAGAAATTTGCAAGAAATTAGATCTCTCAAATTATGGAGCACGAGTTCTTATGGAAGCTGGATTAGGAATTGGATTGTTATTAGTTAATGATAATAAATTCACGTTAACAAAAGCAGGATACTTAATATTAAACGACCCACTCACAAAAGTAAATTTTGATTTCTCTAACGATGTATGCTATGAAGGGTTATTTTCACTGACTGAATCTATTAAATCAGGAAAGCCTGAAGGATTAAAAGTATTTGGCACTTGGAAAACTGTTTACGATGCGCTGGCTCACCTTCAACCCAATGTACAAAAATCGTGGTTCGCTTTTGATCACTATTATTCAGATGATTCCTTTCCAGAAGTTTTAGAATATATTTACAAATCAAAACCAAAAACACTTTTAGATATCGGTGGAAACACAGGCAAATGGGCGATCTCAAGTGTTAATTTCGACAAGGATGTTCATGTAACTATTATGGACTTACCAGGTCAAGCGGAAATGGCGAAAAAGAATATTGAGAAATTAGGTTTATCAGATAGAGTATCTTTTTATCAAACGAATATATTAGATGAATCAATTCCATTTCCAAAATATTATGATGTAATATGGATGAGCCAATTTTTAGATTGCTTCTCTGATAATGAAATAATTTCCATTCTTACTAGATGCAAAAACTCCTTAAATGATGATGGTGCAGTTTATATCTTAGAACCATTTTGGGATAATCAACGATTTGAAGCTGCTGCGTTTAGTTTACAAATGACATCCATCTATTTTACAGCAATCGCAAATGGAAATAGTCAAATGTATAACTCAACAATATTTATAAAACTTATAGAGAAGTCAGGGTTCGTAGTTGATGAAACGATTAATGATATTGGCATTTCAAATACATTAATTAAATGTGTCAAAAAAAATTAAGTAAATTGAGATAGTAATTATCAATTATATAGTTATTACCGTAAAATTTATCTTTAAATTATTAGAAAAAAAATCACCATGGATGAAATAATTGAAAAATTAAAAAATGAAATTATTGAGCAACTAAATCTGGTAGATATAAAGAAGGAAGATATCACAGCAGATACGCCACTCTTTGGCGAAGGTCTTGGCTTAGACTCCATAGATTCATTAGAGCTTATTGTACTACTCGACAGAAAATATCAAATTAAAATAACAAATCCTCAAGAAGGAAAGAAAGTTTTTCAATCGCTAAGAACAATGGCGGAATATATTCAAGAGCATAAGAAATAACCGCTTAATTTATTATGAGCAAAAATATTTATGTAACTGGACTAGGAATGATTTCAGCAATAGGAATCAATATTGATGAATCATTGCAATCTATTAAACAATTAAAATCGGGAATAGGTAAATTAAATCATGTTGCATCGCGTCATAAAGAAATTATTTCAGTTGGTGAAGTGAAATTTTCAAATATTGATTTACAAAACATTGCAGGTCTTTCTTCTCAATTTAATTTTACGCGTACAGCACTCTTGGGAATAATTGCTGCTAAGGAGGCGATAAACTCAGCAAACATTACCGATATTAATTTGTTTAAGACAGGAATTATATCAGCTACAAGTGTTGGAGGAATGGCAGTAGCAGAAAACCATTATTTAGACTGCTTAAACATTGAAAAAAGTACTGATTTTCTCAAACATATAAATACATTAGATTGTAGTGATAGCACCGAAAGAATTGCAGATGCATTAGGCATTACGGAATTTTTATCAACTATCAGCACTGCGTGTTCATCATCAGCAAATGCGATCATGTTAGGAGCACGGCTTATAAAGCATGGCATACTAGATCGTGTTGTTGTTGGCGGCACAGATTCGCTTTCACGATTTACAATAAATGGCTTCTTAACATTGAAAATATTAGATGAAACTCCATGCAGACCATTTGATGCCAATCGCAATGGATTAAACCTTGGAGAAGGAGCAGGATTCATCGTTTTGGAATCAGAAAAAGCAGCACAAGGAAAAAAGATTTTAGCACAACTAACTGGATATGCTAATTCAAATGATGCCTATCATCAAACAACTTCATCACCAAATGGAGAGGGAGCATTTATCGCGATGAAAAAATCATTAGAAATGAGTGGACTTAGCATTTCAAATATCGATTACATCAATGCACATGGAACGGGAACTGAGTTAAACGATTTATCTGAAGGCATGGCTATCGAAAGATTATTTGGAAACACTGTACCGCCCATTAGTTCAACGAAAGCATTCACGGGTCACACATTGGCAGCAGCGGGAGGAATAGAAGCCGTATTATCAATACTTGCAATTCAAAATAATTTTATTTATCCGAATTTATTTTTTAAAAATGAAATGCCAGAACTACACTTCAAACCAGAAACAAATCTCATCAATACCAAGAAAATAAATCATGTGCTTTCCAATTCATTTGGATTTGGTGGAAATACTTCATCATTAATCTTCTCGAGAAATTAAAATGCAAGCATTCATTAAAGGAGTTGGACTTATTTCTCCTCAACACTCCATAAACTTCCATGATTTCATTTCTGAAACTGTTACTTCAGAAAATAATTTATTGAAATGCATTGAACCTTCCTATTCGGAATTTTTAAACCCCATTATGTCGCGTAGAATGGGAAGAATTGTTAAGATGGGAATGGCAGCTGCATTAACAAGTTTAAACGATGCAAATATAAAAATGCCCGATGCAATTATTACAGGTACTGCATTAGGTTGTTTGGGTGATACCGAAAAATTTTTAACAGCAATGATTACTGACGAAGAATTATACCTCACTCCTATTCCCTTTATACAATCGATTCAAAATACAGTAGGTGCACAAATTGCATTGCATTTAAAATGTATGAATCATAATTTTACACATTCGCATAAAGGATTTTCTTTTGAAAGTGCGGCATTGGAAGCATTAATGCTTTTAGATGATGGTGAAGCTAATAATGTTTTAATAGGTGGATTAGATGAGATGACTACTAACAATTTCTTGTTGTTCAATCGAATTAATCGTTGGAAAAAGGAATTCGTGCTCAACACTAATTTATTAAATGCAAAAACAGAAGGAACTATTGCCGGTGAAGGTGCCGCATTCTTTGTGTTTAGCAAGAAAGAAAATGAAAACAATTATGCTATTGTTAAAGGTCTGAGAATAATATACAAGCCAGAAAATGATAATATTGTTTTTGATAAAATTCAAGAACTATTAAACGAAAATAATCTTACAAATAATGAAATTGATTTAGTGATTTATGGCCTCAATGGCGACGTACGTTATGATGCGATTCACTACACATTAATAGATTCTCTTTTCCAAAATAGCACCTCTGCTTATTTCAAACATTTGTGTGGTGAATATCAAACTTCTAGTGGCTTTGCAATGTGGTTGGCGGCGATGATTTTAAAAAATCAACAAATTCCAAATTTAATTATCATTAATAATAAAAATCATAAATCGATTGCAAATATTCTAATTTACAATAATTATGAATCAGAAAATCAATCTGCAATCTTGATGTCAAAGATTTAATGTTCAAGTGATTTAATTTGGGATATTTGATCTTATAGCAAAATAACTTCAATTTTATATTTCCTTTGAAATAAGATCAGACATTATTTTTTCGTGGCTAAAAGGCTAATTAGAGCAATATTATCCTTTCAATTCTCAAACCAATAATCCCAATTAAAATTATTTCAGCCTAAAGTTCATTTTAAACGAAATTCACTAATTTTACGCTTCAAATTATCCTTTTACAAATAATTACAATTAATTATCGAATATCCTATCTATGAAAAACAAACTGCTAATACTTATTTCTATTATTCTACTACTTGCAACCCCTAAATTTTCTTTTGGATGGGGAAAAAAAGGTCACGAACTAGTTGCCGAAGTGGCATCCCACTATTTAGATGAAAGTACTAAAGCAAAAGTTCAAGGATATTTAAAAAATATTAGTTTCGAAGATGCAGCTAATTGGATGGATGAAATGCGCTCCAATGATTATTATACGTTTATGAAAACTTGGCATTATCTAGATGTTGAAAAAGGTCAACGATATACGCCTGTTGCAACAGATCGTAATATTATTATCATTTTAAATTCCGCGATTTCTGAATTACAACACAGAGATAATATCAAAAAGAAACAAATCAAAAATGATATACTACTTCTATTTCATTTAATGGGTGATCTTCACCAACCTTTGCATGTTGGTTATCCTGGTGATAAAGGTGGCAATACAATTAATGTTACTTTGATTAAAACAAATACGAATCTTCACAGTGCATGGGATACTGGTATTATTGAATCAAAAAATATTACTCTTGAGGATTGCTTAAAACAATACGCTACCTATTCACCAGAAGAAATTGCAAGTTTCAAACAACTACATGTGATGCAATGGATGGATCAATCACGCTCACTTCTTGATACTGTTTATAATTTTAAAGATGATTTATTAGATCAAAATTATGTTGATGCTAATAGTGTAATTATTGAAAAACAAATTTTAAAAGCTGGGATTCGTTTAGCGAGTGTTTTAACGGAAGCATTTAAAAATTAATATCTCGATACAATTTAATAAAATTTCTTTAGTATAAAAATAGGCGTCACATAAAACATGACGCCTATTTTCGTATAAACTAACTAATTATTTTGTGATATTCGTAACTATCATGTGACCTTCTGAAATTGTTTTTGAAGTTGATCCAGTATAAGGATATTCTTTACCTACAAAATTAAAATCACCTTCTAGTTTATTTCCTATTGTATCACATAACGTAAGATTTAATGATCCCGATTGTGAATCAAAACTATTTATAGGTGATGCTAAGTATGTTAAAAATGCACCAGTTCCTAATGTTGATCCAGCAACTTTCATTCCTGTTGTAGGAGCGAAATGGAATTCAAGAACTTCTTGTCCGCCTTTATATGCATACACATCAATCATTCGCATCCCACCGTTAGTATAAATTTGTGCATTGGAGGAATCAATAGTGTTAGAAGTACCTCCATCTACTTTAAATCTGAATCCAGTGGCACTTGTTTGAGGATCACTTGAACTATCCTTCTTACAAGATGAAGCTCCAATTGCTATTACTAAGCAGCAAACTGCCATTATCTTAAACGACTTTTTCATTATTGATTTTTTTATTAATTAATTTGAAAAGTTAGGTTACTGAATGTTGATACTTTTAACATTTGCTTGCTCCTTAACAAAGGCATAATTTTTTCCGCCAAAAGATTGTAGGTGTATCGAATAAGGAATCACTTCAATTAAAGCAGAATTATCTGTGACAACTGGAAGACTTGAAAGCGTGCTGGCAGAAATCACGGCAGATGCTGCTGTCCCAGCGAATGTACGTGTAATAGAAACGCTTCCTTTTGTGATGAAAACAATTACACTATCAGCATCATTTACATCAGATCCGAGTGAAATAGTTAAACCATTAGCACGAGTGATACTTGTTGGAACAATTCCAGTAAAACTTGGAAAATTACTATTGTGGTTATACGAAATTGCTGGAACAGCTCCTGCGCCAGAAACAATCCAGTTACTACTTTGAGAACTAAAATTAAGTGATGCTGGAGTTTGTCCTACTGTAGCAGATTTTACATAACTATTGTTTGATTGCTTATCTAGTGGAAATGTATTCACACTCACTGTCCCAGCATTTATAAATGAACTATTATTACCTGTAGAAGCGAAGAAAGTAGCAACTCCAGTTTCTGTAGTAATGGTGAATGGAAATCCTCCAGCAATCGTTGTTACATCTGTCTCTAAACTTACAAGCGCGCCATCTACATTTCCAACTTGTGGTGATGGAGCTGAACCATTTCCGCCTGAAGTGGAAGGACTCGCTGAACTATCATCTTTTTTACAAGAATTTATTGAAATGGTAAGTGCAATCATCAAGATTGTAGGAAGAATTTTGTAATGTTTCATCGTTTGATTTATATTAGAATTAGTATTTTAATTTGGGTGCAAGATATTTAAAACAAAAAGGGAATGGTATACCTTATGTAGGGTATTTTGATAAGTACTAGTGGGTATTTATTTAACTAACCATTGATAATTAATACTAGATTTAATGTTAATAAATAAAATTGGCTTATGAACGAATGGCTTTGATTTCATTCTAATTTGGTAAAAAAATAAGCCTTTCACATGGAAGAAAAAAATAATAGTATTATTCCAGTAATCATTCTCGGTTGCTTCTTCTTTATCTTCGGATTTGTAACATGGTTAAATGGAACTCTCATCCCCTACTTAAAAATTGCCTGTGAACTCAATACACAACAATCACTTTTAGTTGCCTTTGCATTTTACATTTCCTATTTTGTGATGGCATTACCTTCTTCATGGGTACTACAAAAAATAGGATTCAAAAAAGGAATGATGCTTGGACTTTTTGTAATGGCAGCAGGTGCATTGATTTTTATTCCCGCAGCAAATACGCGCACTTATGAATTATTCCTTACAGGATTATTTGTAATAGGTACAGGATTATCACTTTTACAGACGGCCTCCAATCCATATATCACTATTGTTGGGCCAATAGAGAGTGCGGCAAAACGAATTAGCGTTATGGGTATTTGTAGTAAGGTTGCGGGTGTTCTCGCTCCTATTATTCTTGGTGCAATTATTCTTTCAGATGCAGATACTCTTACTACAAAATTAACTACTATGAATAATGCAGATCGTATTATTCAATTGAATGAACTTGCTTCTAGAGTAATTCAACCATATACTTTTATGGCAATTGCATTGGCCGTTCTCGCACTACTTGTCAACTTTTCCCCTTTACCAGAAATTGAAGCAAAGGAAGAATTAATTTCTAGTGATACGAATGAAATGCGAACCTCCGTTTTTCAATTTCCTAATTTAGTATTTGGTGCTATCGGTATCTTTGTTTGTGTAGGTGTTGAAGTTATTTCTGGCGACACCATCGGCATCTATGGGCAATCTCAAGGCATACCATTAAGCGAAGCAAAAATTTATACATCTTTCACTTTATCAGCAATGGTTATTGGATATATCATTGGCATATTAACGATACCTAAATTTTTATCGCAACAAAAAGCATTAGCCTATTCAGCAATATCTGGAGTATTATTTTCGGCGCTTATTTTGTTTACTAAAGGATATACCTCAGTATTTTTTGTTGCATTGTTAGGATTATCGAATGCATTAATGTGGCCTGCTATCTGGCCTCTTGGTATTGATGGTTTAGGGAAATTTACTAAAAC
>JAYVOC010000259.1:0-3494 GCA_043758125.1 Bacteroidota bacterium
ACAAGAAAGCAATAAAATGAAAATCGCAAAAATTAATTTTTGGTTTAGGAGACGGTTTGAAGACAACATGTTTTATTTATTAATGAGTAATATTTAGTATTGGTTTAACAATCCTTTTATACGTATTTTTAAAGGAATTGTTCACTTAATCTTTTTCAAAGATAATAAGGAGACATTTATAAAAAGCAAATGAGCCGTCGGGTAGTGAGCGGCTCAATGTTTATAAAGTGACAGTTAAAAAATTACTGTTGTGATGATTTTTTTCGTTTGGTAAGTTCATCGCGAATTTTGGATGCCGTTTCATAAGCTTCTTCATCGATTGCCCTCATAAGTGATTCTTTTAGCTCCTCCATACTTAAGGATGAATATTCTGCTTCAGGATTTGTCGAACCTTCAAGGGCTTTTTTCTCTGATTTTTTTGGAAGACTTTTCGGTTTACTTATCTCAGCACCTTCTTCTAAAACAACACCTGATGATGATAAAATAAATTCATAAGTATAAATAGGGCAATTAAATCTTACAGCCATAGCAATTGCATCGGAAGTTCGTGCATCGATCTCTTTTACTTCAGATCCATTATTACAAACCAATTTAGAATAAAAGATACCTTCTTTAATATTGTAAATCACGATTTCATCTATGTGAACTCCAAATTCAATTGCAAAATTTCTGAAGAGATCATGTGTTAATGGACGTGCTGGCTGCATGTTTTCCAGCTCCACAGCAATCGCCTGAGCTTCATAACCACCAATAATTATTGGAAGTCGCCGCTTACCTTCTTCTTCACCTAATACGAGTGCATAAGCTCCCGATTGAGTTTGGCTGAAAGAGAGACCGATTATTTCAAGTTTAATTTTCTTCATATAAACTTTGCTTTGGGCTTCTAGGATTAGGCGTTAACAGCCTTAAATTCTTTTACAGCCTCAATAAGTTTTGGAACAACATCAAAAGCATCACCAACTATACCATAATCTGCGGCTTTGAAGAATGGTGCTTCTGGATCTTTATTTATAACAACAATTACTTTTGAGGAACTAACCCCTGCAAGATGCTGAATTGCTCCTGAAATTCCAATTGCGATATATAAATTTGGGCTAATGGCAATTCCTGTTTGTCCTACGTGTTCACTATGTGGTCGCCAATTTGAATCAGATACTGGCTTTGAACATGCCGTTGCAGCACCTAATAAATTTGCTAATTCTTCAATCATTCCCCAGTTTTCTGGACCTTTCAATCCGCGACCACCAGAAACTACTATTTCTGCATCTGGAAGAGAAACTTTATCAGCTGCACGAACGATCTCTTTTACCATTGCATTGAAATCAAGATCACGAACAGTAGGATTAAACGCTACAATATTCGCGTCCTTTTGATGTTCATTTACTTGATAGGAATTGGGCATTAAAGTAATCACTTTTCTTTCGCTGGTAAGCGTTACATCTGCGAAAGCTTTTCCAGAAAAAGCACCTTTACGAACTGTAAAACCATTCGACATATCTGGCAAAGAAATAGCACCATCCACCAACCCTGCGTCTAATTTTACTGCAACACGTGGCGCTAATCCCTTTCCTGTAAATGATGCGGACATAATCACCACTTTTGAATCTTCTGATTTTGATGCTTCGGCGATAACAGCTGCGTAAGCCATGTTTACAAACGATTTCAGTTTTTCATTCGTCACATTCAAAACTTTCGAAGCACCATATTTTGATAGCTTAGCAAGCTCATCAGCATTCACATCACCAATAGAGAGTACGGTTAGACTTCCTCCGGTTTTTTCTGCTATTGCATAACCATACGAAAGTACTTCGTACGTTGATTTTTTGAATTTACCGCCGGCATTTTCGGCATATACGAGAACTGACATATTTTTTTTCTTTGTAAAACCAATAAGTAATCCCAAGAGTTTTATGGGATCCGTTGAATAATTATCTAAAATTAAAAAGCTTTAGCTTCGGTATGTAAGAGATCTACTAATTTTTTTACATCATCGGAGGGAACAAGTTTCACTTGACTACGAGCTGCTGGTTTATCGTATTTCACATATTCTTGAAGTTGAGGAACAACAGTTGGTTCAACCACCACTAAAGGTTTTGTACGCGCACTCATGATGCCACGCATGTTTGGGATTCGCGGCTCTGCCATTCCTTCTGTTGCACTTGCAATAAGTGGAGTAGGACAGGTGAGTATTTCTTTTCCACCTTCAATTTCTCTTTCGAGAGTTGCTATGCCATTTTCTACCGTTAATGATTTAACAATTGATACACTAGGAATATCTAGTAGTTCAGCAACCATTGCTGCCACTTGAGATCCGTTGTAATCGATCGACTCTCTTCCGGTTAAAATTAGATCATAACCTTGATCCTTTGCTACATGAGCAACTTGTTTTGCCACAAAATATGCATCACGTGGAATAGCATTTACACGTATTGCATCGGTAGCTCCAATTGCTAAGGCTTTACGGATGGTAGGTTCGGTTGATACCTCTCCTACGTTAACTATGGTAACTGTACCACCTTGAACTTCAGTAAGTTCTAGTGCCTTAGTTAAAGCAATTTCATCGTAAGGATTAATGATATATTGAACACCTGCTGTAACAAAAGACTTATGATCATCTGTAAAATTGATCTTCGTGGTAGTGTCGGGAACGTTGCTGATACAAACTAAAATCTTCATTTTTACGCTTTCTAAAATACAACTGCAAACCTACTCTAAACGATGGAATTTACAAAGCAAAAAGTAATTGGATATTACAACTAAATTACTAGTAAGTATCTATATAATATTTTGTTAAAAAACTATCGGATTAGGATAATGAATTCATCAGCGCTTATCTTCGTTGCAATCCAAATTGATAGATGAACACTGATCGTATTTCCCAACTAGAATTGTATTTGAAAGAAGATCCTTCTGATGCGTTTTCAAAGTATGCATTAGCTTTAGAGTATTCTAAATTGCAAAATAATGAGATGGCTATTCGATTGCTTTGCCAACTCAAGCAACAGAACCCCGATTATCTTGCTTTGTATTATCAGCTTGGAAAATTTTACGAAACAAACCATCAACAAGATAACGCAATCAGTATTTACAAATACGGAATTCAGATCGCTCAAAAGCAAAACAATCGTCATACGCTTGCAGAGCTAAAACAAGCACTAAGTGAAATTTCAGATGCCGATGAAGAATATTAAATTGCGCTACAAAAATTTAATTTCGAGCTTGGAATTTAAGTGCTTTAATCATTTGGATGAAACATATTATTTTAAAGAACTCGTAGTAATTATTCACTATTAAAGCGAACACTTAAGTGTTTTGACAATTAAATAAATTGCCAAGTATTCCCTATTTTTGCAATCCAGAATTTAAAATCAGATGAGAGAGATACAATTTCGTGAAGCTTTACGTGAAGCACTAAGTGAAGAAATGCGTCGTGATGAAAGGGTATTCCTGATGGGTGAAGAAGTTGCCGAATATAATGGTGCCTATAAAGTTAG
>JAYVOC010000260.1:0-3619 GCA_043758125.1 Bacteroidota bacterium
ACAGCTCTTGTTTGTAAACTATTATTCATGTGCCATGTGCCACCTGTATTAATTTTTAAGTTTCCAAAATTACATGACACAACTGTTCCAAGTCCAGTGGTCATGCTGTACCATTTGTTCATTACCAATGTGCTTGAGGAAGAAAAATTTTCAATTCCGTTTGTAAATAATGTTGCTCCTGCTGAAGTATTTGTTCCAGGATTCCATGTGAAGGTTACATTCGGTCCTAGGACAAACGCTGACCCAGAAGTTGAAAGTGTTATGTCACCATTCATTGTAATAGTTCCATTGTCAGTTAACCCCCCAGTACCTGTAATGGTAAGTGTATAATTTGTTCCAACTGATAGTGTTGCACTTGTTCCAACTGTTATTGATTGACAACTTACATTTGTCCCAATTGATACACTATTAGATCCTGTAATTACAACATCATCACCTGATCCTGGTGCTCCCGATGGAGTCCATGTACCACTCAATTGCCAGCTGCCAGAACCATTACTTGTTTTTGTTATAGCAAAGCTTTTGGTAATTACTAAAAATAAAAATAATAGTGTAGTTAGAGATATACTTTTCACGAGTTTGTTTATTGTTGTTCGTTTTTAATTACAATGTCTGTTGCTCTTGATACATCATCATGTTTGATATTTGGATTTGATTTGTATCCTTCAACGGCAACTCTTTTTTGTGTGGAAATATCAAGCAGCATTCTTTTTGGAACTACGATATCAGTTGTTCGATATGTTAAATTAAATCCCTTATCACTATCAGCTGCTTTAGAAATTTCTGATTGAGAAAAATTCAAATAAATAGTTGAAATTCCTATTATTGCAAGAATAGACGAGCTAATGACAACATGTTTTAATTTGAACTTTTGTATAGTTCTTGGTGTCATTCTTAAACCTTTTCGCTTTATTTTCTTTGCCATGAATTTATTTTTAGATATAAGGTATACGTCGAAATAAAAAAAAAGTTTATAATTAATTTATCGTTTTATTATTAAATGAAAATGCCCTGAAGTTTCTCAACTACAGGGCATTTAAGTGATAATTTTAAAAATAATTATGCAGTCACAAATGTTAAATCTTCTCGTGTTATAGAGCCATTTTCTGCCATTAATGTGGCACGTTCAATTACTGCTTTTAGTTCGCGAATATTACCTGGCCAATCATAGTCAAGCATGAATTTGCAGGCTTCTTTGGTTATTGTAATTTGTGCAATCTTATTTTGTGAGCAAAAATCTTGAAGAAAATGTTTTGCAAGTATGATAATATCATCTCCTCTTTCTTTTAATGGAGGTAGGTGAATTAAAAATCCCTGGATTCTATAAAATAAGTCTTCACGGAATCGCCCTTCTTTTACTTCAACTGCTAGGTTTCTATTTGTTGCTGCAATTAACCTAAAATCAAGTTTCATGGTTTTATTACTTCCAATTCTCGTTACTTCTTTTTCTTGTAATACACGAAGTAATTTAGATTGTAATCCCATATCCATCTCACCGATTTCATCAAGGAAAATGGTTCCTCCATCTGCTTCTTCAAATTTTCCAATTCTTCGTTCTCGAGCATCTGTAAAGGCTCCTTTCTCATGACCAAATAATTCACTTTCGATCAGTTCTTCAGGTATTGCGCCCATATTAACTGTTACAAACGGTTTACGGGCTCTCAATGAATTATAATGTAACGCCTTTGCAACAAGTTCTTTTCCAGTACCACTTAACCCCGTTACTAAAACCATCATATTGTTGTTCTCTACTTTTTGAATTAAGCGAAGTACACGAAGTACGGCATTACTATTCCCTATTATGTTCGAATATTTATTACGATCCATAATTTGATCTTGAAGTAAGGATACTTCTTTTCGTAATGTAACATTCATTGCTAAATTGGTAATCGCATTATCTAAATTAATTACCATATTCTCATTTTTAAGAATGTATTCATTAGCACCATTTCGATATGCATTAACAACTACTTCAACGTTTTCTTGTCCAGAACAAATCACTACCATTGTTTGTGAATTGTATGCTTTTATTTTGGCCATGAGTAAAAGTCCATCCATCCCTGGCAAATTGTAATCAACTATAACAATATCTGGATTCTCATGCATATTGCTTAAGCAATCTTCAGCGTTTTCATAATGGGTAACATCAAATTTGTCAAATTTCGTTAAGGCTTGCTTCATTAATGCAGCTACCATAACGTCGTCTTCAACAATTACTATTTTTCCAGTTGACATGATTCTATATTTTTGATTATGCTATTGTGTTCAATTCAAATTCTAATTCGATAAAAGCAAGTTGGCTCGTAACTATTATAGTGTTTAATAGTTCTTGAATTTGCTCTAAATGTTGCCCCGATTTGGAATACTCCTCAATTTTAGCAGCATTCCTACTAAGTTCTTTAAGCCCAACATAATTAAAGGAAGGCTTTATTTTATGGGAGGCTTGTCGTAATTTTTCCCAATCTGAAGTTTCAAAAGCAACTTTCATTTCTTCAATTGATTTTGGTGTATTGGTTAAAAACATTTGGATAAATTCACGAAAGAATTGTTCGTTGTTTTCCGAAATTTCTTTTAGGAATGTCATATCAGTTAATTTATTCGCTACCGATATGTTGTTTGTTTCTGATGTTTCCTTTGTTAGGGTTGGTTTAATGTCGCTCATGTCGCCTGTAAATGCTTGACTGACTTCTTTTGCAATTTCAGATTTACTCTTGGTGAGCAAACTTATTTTTTCTTTTAGTTCTTCTGGTTTAAAGGGCTTGGATATATAATCGTTCATGCCGCATTTCAAACACTTCTCTCGCTCTCCTTGCATCGCATGTCCCGTCATAGCAATAATTGGGATTTCTTTTGCAGGATAACTTAGTTCTGATCTAATAATTTCTGTTGCTCTATACCCATTCATATCTGGCATCTCAACATCCATTAAAATTAAATCGAAATTCCCCTCTTTCATTTTGGTTACTGCTTCAGTTCCTGTAGTTGCAAAATCAATTTGTAAATCCCATTCCTTTAGCATTTTTTCGATGATAAAAAGATTTATGTCATTGTCCTCCGCTACTAAAATTCTTAATTTTTTCTCAAAAATTATAACAGGTTTTTCTTGTGTATTTTTTTCCATTTCCGGACTGGTTTTGGATATTTTATAAGGTATTTGAATCGTAAATTGAGTTCCTTCACCTAATTTACTTTCTACGTTTATTTGACCATTTTGCTTTTCAATTAATTTTTTAGCAATACTTAATCCTAACCCAGTTCCTCCATACTTTCTTGTTGTATCACTTTCAGCTTGGCTGAATGAATCAAAGATGCTACCGATTTTAAGTGGCGAAATTCCTATTCCAGTATCTTTAATAATGAATTCTATAATTATATATTCATCATTTTTTTCTTTGGTAACTACCGAAAATAATACCGTACCAACTTCGGTGAATTTTACTGCATTACCGATTATATTATTTATTATTTGTGTTAATCGAACGGGATCTCCTATTAAATAGGAAGGAATAGAATTTGAAAAATCAGTTTTTATCTGAATGTTTTTATCTATAGTTTTAGGAATAAATGATGCAATTGTTGATTGTACCGTATCTTTTAAATTGAACTGTATCTCTTCGAA
>JAYVOC010000261.1:0-2565 GCA_043758125.1 Bacteroidota bacterium
TTTGATAATACTAATTTCCATTGCTACACCTGCACCTGCATCAACCATTGCAAAATCAAATGAACGAATTTGTGCAGCAAGTTCTTTGGCTGCTTTTAAATTTTCGTTTTTAATTGCATCGTTTGCAAGAATTTGAAATTGTTCCAATCCTTTAGTGGTTTGATTGTTTCCGTATCTCTGATTGGTAACTTTTAAATCATCTAAAGCATTATTTAATTCTTCTTCGGCTTTTGGAAATTCTCCTTCAACTTCCAAGTTGTCTAAATCTTTTAAAGCAAGGCGTAACCGTTCCATCACTTTTGTTTTTGTGTTGTAATCAGTTCTTCCATTCTCTAAAATTTCTTCTAACTCATCCAATTCTGAACGCAATTTACTTGCTTCCGATAAATCAATTGAAGAAGATTCATCTTCCAATTTGGAAAGCAGCTTTTTTGACTTTTCAATTTCGGCATCCATTAAATCAGCATCATATTCAGTTTGTTTTGTGCTTTCAATTTTTCTAATTATTGTTTCATCAATATCAGGGAAATATATGTTAAGTGTAATTCCTCTTGAACTATCTTGTGATAATGTAATATCAACTTCGCTTCCTTTAGCTAAGAATTTTGGTAAATCCTCGCCTGTTATTAGGATATTTCCAGCCACTTCATTTCTCAAAACTTTTGTATTCGGTTCGCCTTCTAAAATTGGGATTCTTAACTTGTCGTCTGGGTTTCCGGGTCTAATATCTTTTTGGGTTTTAAATGTGCCTTTACCTTTTGCTGGTAAACTTTTATTTTTTTCCAATCCCTGAAAGCCACTTAGAACTGCATATTCACTGTCTCCGATAATTGCTCCAATTCCTAAATAGTATGGGAGTGTCGCTGATGGTTCTGTGAAACCTTGAATAATATTAAATGAAGATGGTTCACATGGGAATGGGTTTCCCTTTTCATCAAAGAATTTTATTTCAAAACCGTTAGATTTTCCTGTTGAAAGAAGTAAAGAAATTATTTCAGCATCTCCTGTGATTTCAACTTTTCCACTTGACCAACCTTTGTCCTTGCGGCTTATTTCCGCAAATATTTTTTCGGGAATTTCTCCCTTCGTTTGCCCTCTGTCAATCTTTACTCCTAAATCTACCTCCGATTCTACAGTGGTCGGTGGATATTTTAGTATGAGTTGAATTTTCTCTTTATCTCTTTTTTGAAAAGTAGTAGGAATATCTTTTGAAGATGCAAACAATGCAGCACCAACAGCAACAGATGTCATTGGGTCAATGCTTGTATCAATTTTTGTTTTCAATTGTTCTTTCAACATTCTTCTTAGTGTCTGTGAAAGGGTTGGTCCTCCAACTAATAAAACCATTTCCAAATCAGAAGTTTTAAGATTGTTTGTTTCAATCAACTTTTTTGAAATGTCAATTGCTCTTTGAAAAACTGGTGCAACTGCATTTTCGTAATCTTCCAAAGACATTTTAATTTCAAAATCTATTTTATTGCCTTTATCATCTTCTCCAAGGGGTTCGTTAGTGTAAATGTCAACGGATGTTTTAGTAGGTGGTGAAATCGCAATCTTTGCTTCCTCTGCCATCACTTTTAAAGTTTCTCTCAATTTACTTTTCCCATATTCACTACTAAGAATTTTTTCAATTTGATAATTCACTTTTAAATAAGGAATAATAACATTGTCAACTACTGCAAAGTCCAAATCTTTTCCGCCAAGATGCATGTCACCGCCTGTATCAACAACTTTCATAATGCCTTCTTCAACTCTCATCAATGCAGCATCAAATGTTCCTCCTCCGAAATCAAACACAAGCCAATAACCGTTTACAGTTTTTGAATTTACTCCGTATGCAATTGATGCTGCAATTGGCTCCATCAGTAACTCGCAATATTTGAAACCTGATAACTCTGCTGCTTTTTGAGTGGCATCAATTTGATTGTTTCTGAATCGTGCAGGAACTGTAACTACAACTGCCGAAACTTCTTCATCACGAACATAGTTCTTCAATGCTTTTAATACTTCGGCTGAAAGTTCTTCTGAATTAAATGAACGACCTGCACTTTTACTTTCATAAGTTTTATCAGTTCCCATTGTTCTTTTAAACTCAATGAAAGTATTAAAGTCATGCACTTTGTTTCCTGTTAAAGAAAAATCTTTGAATGCTTCCAAATGTTCATGTCCATATCTTGCATAAGCGGTGTCGCCAACAAGAATGGTGTTCTTTCGGAAATAATCACATGATGGAGTTGTGTCTTTTTGAGTGTCACTCTTAATGATTTTTACTTCTCCGTTTTCCATTCTTGCGATTGCAGAATTGGTTGTGCCTAAGTCAATGCCATAATCAATTTTTACCCTTGCCATTATATTCTTTTTTACGATTTTCCCACTTCTACTTTTGCAACTTGAATAACAACGCCTTTATATTTTATTTCTGGCCGCAGTACGTCCATGATTATTTCGTCGCCTTTGGGAATGTTAGGGTTGTCAACAAATCTTGCTTCAACCTTCATTCCATCAACATATTTTTTATTCAACAAATCTTCAATTGTGTATCCACTCTCGTTAAACTCTTCTTCC
>JAYVOC010000262.1:0-4091 GCA_043758125.1 Bacteroidota bacterium
CCATCACTTTGTAATTCATAACGTGAATATTTATCGATAGTAGGAATTAAATCATTACCATTTTCATAATCATAAATCTGAGCTGTTTTCAATCCTACTTCATCAATCCCAATTTCTTCAGCGAGTTTTTTTACTTCATCAATTTGATGTTGATTTGGCTTCACCACTAAAAACTGAAAAATTAAATGTGGTGTATTTGATTTCAATTCACGTTTCCATTTCACCATATTACGAGCACCTTCTAAAACTTTCTCAAGCTTACCACCTTTTCGATATTGTTCATATACTTCTTGCGAACTACCATCAATAGAAATTATCAATCGATCTAATCCTGATTCAACCGTTTTTTTTGCATTTATATCTGTAAGGTAATGAGCATTTGTGGAGGTCGCTGTATAAATTCCACGATCGGATGCATATTTTACTAGCTCTGTAAACTTCGGATGTAAATAGGGTTCACCTTGAAAATAAAATATTAGGTACCAAAGATCACGAGACATCTCATCAATAACTTTACGGAATAAATCCTCTTCTAACATTCCCGTTGGCCGACTAAAAGATCGCAATCCACTAGGACATTCAGGGCAACGCAAATTACAAGAGGTGGTAGGTTCAAAAGATATTGCAATCGGCAATCCCCATTGCATGGGTTTACCTGTCCAACGTGATGTATAATAACTTGACAAAACCTTCGCCGCATTCAACACCCTTCTCGGACTAGCCTTTGAAATAAAATTCAACCCATCACGGAAATTCCTATTCATATTCTCTACAAAGGTAAGTCGATTTTACTAGAAACTATCATAACTCATAGGATATAATATTTAAATAAAGCTGTTTTCAGATTAATTAATAATTATCGTTTTTGATTCTTTAAATGTATTTCAAAAGTAATAATTAAGTAGGAAGAAAAATTTCAATGAATCTTTTTTATCTTTACGGAAATAGTTCCCAGTTTTTAAAAAATAAAATTGTGAATCACCAACCATCTATTTTCATTGTTAAAAATGTATGAAGCATTTATTTACGAATAAATCAACAAGCGGAAAGCTAATTCTAATTCAAAATGAAATAGAGTTATTTAAACATTATGATGAGAATTAAATTATTGTTATCTGTTTGCTTCTTATTATTTATGGCTGTTTCGTGTTCGCAACAAAACACATGAGCGAAGCATTTTAATTTAAAGAAAGGAGTTGCGATACAAGTGAATGATCCTGTCGCGTATTTTACATCAAACAAAGCTATTAAAGGAAAGGAAAATATTACAGCATCCTTGGAAGGAGTTACTTATAATTTTGCAACTTCAATAAACAAAGATGCATTTTTAAAGAGTCTAAAAAAGTTTGAACCAGAATATGGTGGATGGTGTGCTTGTGCGATGGGTTCAGCAGAAGAAAAACGTGAAATTGATCCAGAAACATTTAAAATAGTAAACGGCAAACTTTATTTATTTTACAATTCATTTTTGAAAGCACAAAAGGTAATTATTAATCATTTTAAAATGATGTTTGATGCTTCTGTTAAAAATAATAAAAAAGGAGTACGATATTTAACTTACAAAGAATATAAAGAGTTGAAAAAATCAGAAGAATTGTATAAAATGAAAGTAATATCCTTATGATGCTCTCTGGGTTATTGATCGGTTTTTATAGCTATATTATGATTAATAATATCAATTTAGCTATCATTGAATTATCTATTGAAAGGAAATTTGTATTGTTAACGTTATTAATTGTAACATCAATTATTTTCGAAGCACTTTATTGTTATTTCTGCTTGTCGAGTTTGGGTTATCTTAATTCACATGTAAGTTTTATTAATACAGTAAAAATTATTTCAATTATATTATTGCTTATTTTAGGAATATGGAGTATTGTTGATAGTAGATCCAAGTCAACAATTAGCAATGAAAATATAACGAGACGTGCTTTTTTTTCAATCATTTTACACGCACAACAAATTCCCTTTTGGTTAATTTGGGGTAATATATTATTTAGCAAACATTGGATTGAGGACACTCCAAAAGATATATTATCATTTACATTTTATAATGTTATAGGATCAGTTTTAGTGCTGTTGCTTTATGTTGTTATTGGAAAGTATCTTCAAAAATTCATAACAAAATATAAGGTATTAATCGTTCGTTTCGTGGGCCTCACATGTATACTATTTGCAGTGAGTGAGTTGAGTAAAATTATTTTTAAATTTGACTTATATTAAACTTGAAATTAAGTTACTTTTCTTGTACATCATTTCAAGATTACTATGATTGACTGGATTATTTGTTCACGTGTATTCTGATTTAAATGAAATTATTTTCCCTAATTTCGTTAGAAGAAATGGAACACCTCTCTACAGAAATCATTCAGCAATTAATTGAAAAGGATAAACTCTTTCAATTAATTTATGAAGCGTACGGTTCTCCACCCAAATGGAGCAGGCCAGAGGGCTTTGAATCATTAGTTCGAATAATTTTAGAACAACAAGTTTCTCTTGCATCGGCGAAAGCTGCGTACGAAAAATTGATAGATAAAATTGGAATTGTTTCTCCCGAAAATATTTTAATGTTGAGCGATGATGATTTGAAACACTGTTATTTTAGCAAACAAAAAATAAAATATGTTAAAGGATTAGCATCAGCTATTCTTAACAAAAAAATAAATTTGCGGAAATTAAAATCTTTGCCAATCGTTGAAATTCGAAGTCAGTTAACATCCATAATAGGAATTGGAAAATGGACTACCGACGTATATTTAATTTTTTGTTTGCAACACCCAGATATTTTTCCAGAAGGCGATATTGCTGCTATAAAATCAGTTCATGAACTTACTGGTATAGTGGATAAAAATCAACTCTTGAACTATGTTGAACGTTGGGCGCCTATTCGTACATCCGCAACGCAAATGCTTTGGCATTACTATCTGTGCAAGCGTAAAAGGAAGTATTTGTTCTAGATCATCAGTTAGTCGCTTCAAAAATTGGCAAATTGGTTTTTCATTTCGAGGCTAAAACTCTTCCAACTTTCATGCTATTTGTTACCTTTACGCCCCTATGTTTGTTTGGCTATCTCGCTTTATTCTTCGCAATCGGTATTTATTGCTCGTTATCGTTGGCATTATTACGGCTTTTATGGGCTGGTATGCCACTAAAATTCAGCTTTCCTACGATTTTGCTAAGATTTTACCTGCTACTGATCCTGATTTCCAAGAATACGAGCAGTTTAAAAAAACTTTTGGTCAGGATGGAACGGTGATGTTTATCGGCGTAGAAGACAAAGATTTTTACAAACTCGATAAATTTAATGATTGGTGGCAGCTTGGTGAGGAGATTAAAAAGATAGATGGAATCGAAGCCGTTGTTTCCACTGCCCGGTTATATACCATCCATCGCGATGATACCTTGCGCAAATTTGTTGTAAAGCCCTTATTAGCAAGCAAATTAAATTCTCAATCGGAACTTGATGCTGTGAAGTTGAAGATTGAATCGCTACCATTTTATAAAGGATTTGTTTTCAATCCGGAAACTGGCGCTTCGGTTATGGCAATAACTTTCGATAAGGCGAAGATCAATACTAAGAATCGTATTGAGATGACACATACTATTCGTGATCTTGCTCGAGCTTTTGGAGATAAGTACAAGATTGAAATCCATTTAAGTGGAATGCCTTACATCCGTACCGCTATCACTGAAAAAGTTGTTGGTGAAATGAAGATGTTTTTGATGTTGGCAGTGCTTGTTACGGCTATCGTATTATTTATTTTTTTCCGCTCTATTCAAGTAGTTTTCTTTTCAATAATTGTGGTAGCAGTAGGTGTTGTTTGGTCGCTTGGAACAATTGCATTGTTGGGGTATAAAATCACTATTTTAAGTGGCTTGATACCGCCGTTATTAATTGTTATCGGAATACCTAATAGTATTTTGATGTTGAATAAATATCAATCAGAATTTGCGAAGCATGGTAGTCAGGCGAAATCGCTTTCTCGAATGGTACAACGAATTGGATTAACAACTTTTTTAGCAAACGTAACTACCGCAATTGGCTTCTTTGTATTCTATTTTACGAAGAGTAATCTGTTGGTAGAATTCGG